>JAAYFL010000055.1 GCA_012728235.1 Synergistaceae bacterium | reverse complement strand
TGTCAAAATTAAAAAATAAAAGTGTTGCAAACAGAAGAGACTTTCTTCCAACAACGAAAGGTGACATGGAGAAAAGAAGTTGGGATGAATTGGATTTTCTATTAATTACAGGGGACGCTTATGTTGACCATCCCAGCTTTGGAGCAGCAATTATTTCTAGAACTCTTGAATCAGAAGGATTTCGAGTAGGGATTGTAGCACAACCGAATTGGAAAAGCACGGAAGATTTTGTGAAGATGGGTAAGCCCCGATTGGCAGTTATGGTTACATCCGGAAATCTGGATTCCATGGTAAATCATTACACTGCATCCGGCAGGAAGCGTCGCATTGACAACTATTCGCCGGGAGGCAGAATGGGATTGCGGCCGGATAGAGCGACTATTGTTTACTGCAACAGAGTAAGAGAGGTATGGAAGGATATCCCTTTAATCATTGGAGGGATTGAAGCGAGTTTAAGGCGAATAGCACATTATGACTACTGGAGTAACAGCGTTAGGCGATCAATTCTAGTAGATAGTAGGGCGGACCTCCTTGTATTCGGAATGGGTGAGCTGGCTATAACTGAAATTGCGAAAGAGTTGGCTGGGGGAAAACCCATAGAGGCTTTACGAAATATTGATGGAACATGTTGGAAAACACACAACAGCGATAACGCCAAGGATGCTGTTGTTCTGCCTTCATACAAGGAAGTAGTCGCTGATAAAAAAATATTTTCTGAAGCTTTCAGAAAGTTTTATTTAGAACAAAATAGCTTTAGTGGACACAGAGTGATACAGGATCAGGGGGCTTGGTATGTTGTACAAAACAAACCTTCGCGTCCACTTACAGAAAAAGAGCTTGATTCTGTTCATTCATATCCATATGCACGAGCTTGGCATCCGGATTATAACAAGGTGGGTGGTGTACCGGCCTTTGACGAAGTTGAGTTCAGCATTGTAAGCCACAGAGGTTGTTTCGGAGAATGCTCCTTTTGTGCCTTAGTTTCGCACCAGGGTCGCATTATACAGAGACGTAGTGATGATTCCATGATATCTGAGGCTGAAAAAATAATAGGTTCGTCCGGGTTCAAAGGTTATATAAATGATGTTGGCGGCCCCACTGCAAACTTTATGACCGTGGCTTGTCCAGATCAGAATGAACGGGGAGCATGTATTCACAAGTCCTGTCTCTACCCAAAACCGTGCGAAAAACTTAAGCCGGATCATTCCGCTTATATCACTCTTTTACGGAAGTTGCGCAAACTACCAGGCATTAAAAAGGTATTTGTTCGTTCCGGGCTTCGTTATGATTATATTTTAGCTGATGAAAATCAGGGATTCCTAGAGGAGTTGTGTCAGTATCACGTTAGTGGACAGTTAAAAGTGGCGCCTGAACATATTAGTGAAAATGTGTTAAGGTATATGAAGAAGCCCCCAAAAGAAGTAACTTCAGAATTTTTTATGAAGTATCAAGCTACTAATGAGAAATTGGGCTTAAAACAATTCCTTGTGCCGTATTATATGGCGTCTCATCCAGGCTCTACACTGGAGGATGCACTGGAATTGGCTTTATACATTAAATCCACTGGTATCAGGCCTGAGCAAGTACAAAATTTCACGCCCACTCCCGGGTCAATGTCTACTTGTATGTACTATACGGGCATAGACCCTATGACGAACGCAAGTGTCTATGTGCCTAAAAGTTTTGAAGAACGAAAGATGCAAAGAGCTTTGCTTCAATACTGGATGCCCGAAAACTATGCAACAGTGAAAAAGGCTCTAGAAAAGCTAGGAAGAACAGACTTAATTGGAAATAGGCAGAATTGCTTACTGCCAGACAGGCGCAGAACTGTAAAATAACAGAGGATATACTAGACAAGAAAGAAAGCAAGATATAGAATCTTTGAAGTTGTAGAGAAATGCATTTTAGGAGGACACCTCGTATGAAAAGAATTACAGCTCTTGTATTTGCTATTATAGCTACATTTGTATTTTCAATGACGGCCTTTGCTGCTGAAGAAAAGGTCGGTTTTGTTGATGATATGGCAGTACTTCAGCAATCAGCGAAGTTTAAGCAGGCACAACAGCAACTTGATACTATAAGCAAGAAAAAATCTGAAGCAGCAAAAGCGGCTTTTGACAAAGAAACTGATGAAAAAAAGAAGGCTCAAATTGTACAAAATCTTCAGTTGGAATTGCGTGAGGAAGAAAAGAAGCTAATGAACCCTGTGCTTAAAGAGCTTAATGATACTATTACAAGCGTAGCCAAGGCAAAAGGTGTTACAATAGTGCTCAATAAAGCCCTCGTATTTTACGGCGGAATTGACATTACACAAGATGTAATAACAGCACTGAAAAGATAGTAACAATTGCATTATTTGCGCCGTTCCGCTGAGGCGGGATGGCGTTTTTTTGTATTATCTAACTAAGGGTGATGTGAAATGGCTTATCTTTGGATTTGTTTAGGCTATCTGACTGGTTCTTGTCCGACAGGATATTTAGTGACAAGGTATTTAAAAGGAATAGATATAAGAGCTTTTGGCTCAGGAAATATTGGAGCTACCAATACGGGCAGACTATTGGGTAAAAAGTGGGCTTACTTTGTTGCCGTTGTAGATATGTTCAAAGGCGGGCTGGTAGTCTTAATTGCTTCATTTTTCACCGATAATAGTTTTCTTCTAGCGGCTGTGGGAGTTAGTGCTGTCATAGGGCATAATTATCCTCTTTGGTTGAAGTTTCGTGGAGGTAAGGGAGTTGCAACTACCTTTGGGGTTATTGGATTTTTTAATTTTTTTAATCCATGGCCGGCCATTGTAGGAGGCTGTTTTTGGTGCGTGATACTGAAGCAATCGAAATATGTCTCAATAGCTTCAATGTCCTCTCTTTTTATTACCACTCTGTTAATGTATTTATTCAAAATGCCAAAAGCGTATATATGGGCAGGCTGTTTTTTGTCTTTTTTAGCAGTGTGGCGCCATAGATCAAATATTGCCAACATAATAAAGGGAACAGAAGACAAAATACTATAACCAATAAAGTAATATGTCTAAAAATCGGACCACACAAACATTGACTTATACTGACCAATGTTTTATAATTAACTAGAATATTCTTTATGGACAGCAATTTATAGGAACGGAGTGTCGTGAATGTCATCATCTAGTCTTACTCAGATAATAGAAGAGTATATTGATCAACTTCTCGAAGAAAATGATGGAAATGCTGTATCGCTGAGGCGAAAAGATTTAGCTGAACGATTTGGATGTGTACCAAGCCAGATAAACTATGTGTTAAGAAGTCGTTTTTCGCCAGAAAACGGTTTTTTGGTTGAAAGCCAAAGAGGTGGACATGGCTATATAAGGATTCTTCAATTAACATTCAATAATTGTGACGAAGAGATAGAGCATTTATCTGATTTGGTTGGCAGTGCAATAACGGAGCAAGAAGCTCGTCGTTTGTTAGTGAACCTGCAAAGCAGGGATTTTATTTCACCACGTGAAAGATTGATTATTGAAATATCAATGAGAAATCAAGAAGATAACGGTCGTACGCTTTTTGATGTCTCCCCTTATAGAAGGGATATTATGCGAGCGGACTTGCTAAAAAAATTATTAACAGGTCTTGCTCTTGGATGAGGTGATTTCTATGTTGTGTGAGCGTTGTGGAAAAGGTGTCGCAGAAGTCCACCTTGTGAAAATATTTAATGGACGAAGATATGACGAAAATCTGTGCAGAAGTTGTGCGAAGGAAATTTTGCCCACAAACGAGACAGGTAATTCATTTAAGATGTCATTTTCTCCTGAAGCTTTGGCTCAAATGCAGGAAGTTTTTAGAAATCTGCTTATGCCAATAATGTCAGAGCATTATGAAGAAAAAGAAGAAGATATTGTATGTCCGCATTGTGGGAAAATGATTCCTTTTGAATATTTTGATGATTTCGAAAGTATGGAAATTGAAGATATGGAGGAAGACGGTTTGGTAGAGTCCGCACCGGAAACAGAAAAATTAGATTTACAAATGAAGAAGGCTGTGCAAGATGAGAATTACGAACTTGCCGCAAAGATACGAGATAGGCTGGCGGAACTCAAGAAGGCCAATTTATAACGAAAGTAAGGGGTTGTAACCTTTTATGTTGCATAATTTTACAGAACGAGGGAAAAAAGTTTTTCAAGTAGCACATAGAGAGGCCTTACGTCTTGGACATGATTCTCTTGGAACAGAACACATCCTTCTCGGTTTACTTGAAGAAAGAGATGGAATCGTTTACAAGGTATTGGAATCCTTTAATTTGGATACTGATTCGCTTTTAGGTCAGTTTAGAAAAATAATAGGCAGAAATATTTCTCCAAGAACCTCAATTGATATTCCAACTGACCCAAGAGCCAAGTTGGTTGTAGAGCTGTCAGCTCAAGAAGCCGGTATGATGGACTCCACATATATTGGCACAGAACATATTCTTTTGGGATTGCTCTCCGAAGGAGAGGGGAAGGCCGCTAAATTTCTTGCCTCATTAGGGGTTACTATAGAACAGTGTCGTTTAATTGTGAGAGAGATGACTGAAGGTTCAACGCCCGAAGATGCTGAGTCACCACGGCATATTTTGGGGATACACGTAAATAAGAATAATTATAAATATAAAAAGAACTCTGCCAATGTTTCAAAAACTCCAACTCTAGACGAGGTGGGGATAGACCTTTCTAACATGGCCAAGAATGGGGAATTGGATCCCGTAATAGGCAGAGATAAAGAGATACAAAGAGTTGTTCAGATTTTGTCTCGTCGCACAAAGAACAATCCTGTTTTAATTGGAGAACCGGGAGTAGGTAAGACTGCAATAGCAGAGGCATTGGCACAGCGAATACTGTCCGGCGATATTCCGGTCATTCTTAAAGACAAGAGGGTTGTTCAATTAAACGTTGCAAATCTTGTTGCAGGGACAAAATATAGGGGCGAATTTGAGGAGCGTATGCGTAAGCTTGTTAAAGAAGTCCGAGATAATAAAAAAACGATTCTATTTATAGATGAAATTCATACTCTTGTAGGGGCTGGAGGTGCTGAGGGTGCTGTTGATGCGGCGAACATACTTAAGCCCAGTTTGGCACGTGGAGAATTTCAAGTAATAGGGGCTACAACGATAAACGAATATAGAAAGTATATAGAAAAAGATGCAGCTCTAGAAAGACGATTCCAACCGGTCCAAGTGGAAGAGCCAAGTGAAGAAGACGCGGTGCTTATTCTTAAAGGGCTAAAAGAAAACTATGAAATCCATCATAACGTGCACATAACCGATGATGCACTGGTTGCTGCAACAAAGCTTTCAAAACGCTATATAACGGATCGTTTTTTGCCGGATAAAGCTATAGATTTAATAGATGAAGCTTCTGCCAGAGCGAGAATAACGGCTTTAGAAGTTCCGGAAGAAATTAAGGAACTTGAAAAGGCTGTTGAAGACATCCGTGCTGAAAAAGAGTTTGCGGCAGCAGCTCAGGAGTTTGAAAAAGCGGCGGATTTTAGAGATGAAGAAAGAAAACTTATCGAAGAAGTAGAGTCTTTATATAAAACATGGGAAAAGGAGCGAAATGAGTACGCACCGGATGTAACAGCCGATGACATAGCTGTAATTGTGTCCGAGTCTACAGGGATTCCTGTTACCCAGCTTACAGAGGCCGAAAGTCAGAGATTGCTTCGTATGGAAGATGAGATCTCCAAAAGGCTCATAGGTCAAGATGAAGCCCTTCAGGCAGTTTCTATGGCAATAAGAAGAGCAAGAAGTGGCATGAAAGACCCAAGACGTCCTGTTGGAAGTTTCCTTTTCTTAGGCCCCACCGGTGTAGGTAAGACGGAATTGGCGAGGTCTCTTGCAGGCTTTTTGTTTGGAAGTGACGAGGCGTTAATCAGGGTAGACATGAGTGAGTATATGGAAAGGCACGAGGCCGCCAAGCTAATAGGAGCTCCTCCAGGATACGTGGGTTTCGAAGAGGGTGGGAAGCTAACAGAAGCCATAAGACGTAGGCCTTATGCTGTTGTGCTTTTTGATGAAATAGAAAAGGCACACCCAGATGTATTCAATATGTTGCTGCAATTATTGGACGATGGACGTTTAACAGATGGTCAAGGGCATCTTACAGATTTTAGAAATGCAGTAATAATAATGACGAGTAATGTCGGAGTAAGCGAGATAAGCAAAGGGGCAGCTCTTGGTTTTTCCAGTACTAGCATTGATAAGGGAAATGACAAGAGAGCAAAAGAAACCATAATGTCTGCAGTTAAAAAAGCTTTTCGCCCGGAATTTCTAAACAGAATAGATGAACTTTTAATTTTTAAGAATCTAAACAAGGATAATTTATTGAATATTGTAGATAAAATGGTAAATGAGGTAAAAGAGAGAACTCTTGAAAAGGGTATAGAGCTTAAACTTTCTAGGGGAGCTTCAGAGCTTTTGTTGGAGAAGGGATATGATCCAAAGTATGGAGCACGCCCACTTCGCAGAGCCATACAAAAGCTCGTGGAAGATCCTCTTTCAAATCAAATTCTTGATGGAACAATAGTTGAGGGAGATAAAGTTTCGATTACGCTTCAAAAGAAAAGCGAATTGAAATTCAAGGTCTCGAAATAGTGTCTAAAAAAATTGCTCTTGTTACCAAACTAATAGCAAGAAAAACAACTGTTTTGTGGTTAGCTCTATTTTTGTTGCTCGCCTCTGTTTCCCCTATTTTGTCAAATGATAATCCCCTGATTCGAGTAGGATCTGTCACTTTGTCAGAACCTGAAGTGCTTCGTATTCTGGTTAATTCTTCAGGTGAAAGTGAAATTATGGCCATGTTGACAATAGATCACGCTGATCTGGAGAAAAGAAATGCAATGATGAATCAGATTATAGAGGCTCTTTTAATAGCTGAGGCTGGCAAGGAGCAGGGTTTGGACTCAAAGCCAGAAGTAGCTTTTCAGATTAAATGGCAAACGCTACAGATTTTTATAAGAGAGTATCTTAAAAACCTATCAGAAGGATGGGATATGAGCAGTAAAACTCTCGAAAGCTATTACACGTCACATCTTGATGAATTTGTTGAACCCGAAGCATTCAGAGCAAGACATATTATGTCTCCAACAAAGGAAGTAGCTAATAGTATTTTATTAAAGCTTATAAATAAAGATAATTTTGAAGAAATTGCTGCCAGCTACAGCCGTGATCAAAATACTGCTAAAAATGGAGGAGACCTAGGTTGGGTCGAAAGAGGAATTCAAGATCCAGCAATTGAAGAAGCCATATTTAATACAAGAGTTGGAGGTATTGTCGGACCGATAAAATCTGCTTTTGGTTGGCATGTTATAGAAGTTTTAGAGCATCGAACCTCGAAACAGCTGTCCTTTAAAGAAGCGGAAGATAGTGTTTCAACAAAATTACAGATGGCTTATGTTGACGAGGAAATTAAAAAATTAAAGCAAAAATATATTATAAATGTGGACCAAGAAGCTCTTTCAAATCTAGGTGGTATGAAGATTACGGAAGTGCAAGATTAAGATATTAAGATTGGGAGGACAAAAGCTTTGTCACATTCTTCTTTTTCATTTCCACTTTTAATAAAGGATTTCAAAAGCTTAATTATAATAGTACTGCTTTGTATTTTTTGGTATATTTTCGACAGAATAGCCAAAATAGTTGTAAGAAGACTATTTAAAGCTGCGAATGAGAATGTTTCTTTATACGAAGATACAGTCACACGAGAGACTTTGGGTAAGAGACTATCCACTCTTAGGCAGCTTACAGCAGAATTAGTAAGAATTATAATAGGATTTTTCTTTGTATTTTCCATCTTAAAGGTTTTCGGGTTCAATTTGGGGCCTGTACTAGCTGGTGTCGGAGTTATAGGATTGGCTGTTTCTTTTGCGGCACAAAACCTAATAAGAGACTATATAAACGGCATTATTATACTCATAGAAAATCAGTATAATGTAGGAGACGTTATTGAGGTTGATGGGCACACGGGGACGGTCGAAAAGTTTAATCTTAGAGCTACCAGAATACGTGGATTTTCGGGGAAGTTAATAATTATACCCAATAGTCTAATACAGATTGTTTTAAATAACACAAAAAACTGGTCTGCTACCATAGTGAAAATTGGAATTACATATGACTCGGATTATAAAAAAGCAATGTCTATAATGGATGACCTTGCAAACACAATGTATAAAGAGCCAGACTCGGAAATATTGGAATTACCCAAATCTCAGGGTATTCTTGAGTTCACCGAGAACGGAGTGCATATAAGGATATATATTAAAACAGTTCCGGGAAGACAGTGGGCTGTGTCTTGGGCATATAGAGCCAGATTAAAAACATTGTTTGATGCAGAGGGGATTAAGTTTGAATCACCACGTCTCTCTCTTACTCAGGCAGAAGAATGAAATAAACATAAAAACAGGGGAGAAATAATTCTCCCCTGTTTTTATGTTTATTTTGGCAGTCCCTAGGGGATTCGAACCCCTGTTAACGGGCTGAGAACCCGTCGTCCTAGACCCCTAGACGAAGGGACCGTTTTTTAAAAATGGCTGGGATACTAGGATTCGAACCTAGATTGCCTGATCCAGAGTCAGGTGTGCTGCCGTTGCACCATATCCCAGTTTAACGGTACTTTGGTCGGACTTTTCAGTCCGGCATGCAAGAAAAAATTATATCGTATATTAATATGTTGTCAACCTTTTGCAACTTGTAACAAATTATTCTTTGTTGTAGCATTGTTGATGTGGCCTTAATAATTTAATAATACATTCTGTGGCAAGTGTGGATATATGTGAGATTCAGTGATATTATGTTAGGTTGGAGGGAGTTGTTTTTTATGCCTGCATCCGAGAAAAAAAGATATAAAAGAAGAAGTAAGGCGGCAAGTAAAAGTAAGGGCGAGTTAAGAATAATCCCTCTCGGCGGATTGGGAGAAATAGGCAAAAACCTGACAGCATTTAGCTTTGAGGATGACATAATAGTAGTAGATTGCGGTCTTAAATTTCCTGAAGATGATATGCTTGGTATAGATTTAGTCATACCTGATGCAGAATACCTAATAAAAAATAAAAATAAAATAAAAGCAATCTTCATAACACATGGACATGAAGATCATATTGGGGCACTTCCGTTTATTTTGCCAAGACTGGACGCACCCCTTTATTGTACTCGCTTGGCAGCAGGCTTTATTGAAAATAAAATGGTAGATGCAAAGTCATCTTATGAGCCTAATTATAGAATTATTTCAGCAGGCGAAAAGGTGGGAGCCGGAGTTTTTTCTGTTGAATTTATATCTGTATGTCACTCTATTCCTGATGCTTTAGCACTTGCTATAAGGACGCCTTTCGGCACTATAGTCCACACCGGAGACTTTAAGTTTGATCCCACACCCATAGATAATATCGGAACAGATTTTAATACCTTTGCAAAACTTGGCGAAGAAGGCGTTTTGTTGCTGTTGTCTGATTCCACGAATATTGACAGAGTTGGGGTTACCCCGTCAGAACGAACTGTAGGGCAGACATTTGAGAGGCTATTCAGATTGTATAAGGACAGGCGCATTGTTATAGCTACTTTCGCAAGCAATATCCATAGAGCACAACAAGTAGTAAATACTGCGACAAGATTTAATAGGAAGGTCGTACTTAATGGTCGCAGTATGTTTTCAAATATAGATTTAGCCAAAGAGCTTGATTATGTTGATGTGCCTGACGGAGTAATAATTACTTCACAAGAGGCAGATTTGCTCCCTGCAAACAGAGTTGTGGTTCTTACCACAGGAAGCCAAGGAGAACCCTTTTCGGGTCTTGTTTTAATGAGCAAGGGAACGCATCGCTCGATTAAGCTTGGAGCAAAAGATCTTGTAATAATTTCAGCCACGCCTATTCCGGGGAATGAAAAACTGGTCAACAATACCATTAACAGGCTCTTTTCTCTCGGCTGTGAGGTTGTATATGAAAAAAGCGATAACATTCATGTTTCCGGACATGCTTCCCGAGATGAACTAACCATATTGTTGAATATGCTCAAGCCAAAGTACTTTATACCGGTGCATGGGGAATATCGCCACCTTGTTCATCATGCGGATCTTGCTCGTGAAATGGGGGTCCCTTCAAAAAATATTTTTATCTTACAAAATGGAGATGTTTTGAAATTTAAGAGTCCCAATAGAGCTGAATTAGGAGAATCAGTGCAATCTGGAGCGATTCTCATTGATGGTGTTGCTCTCGGCAGCTTAGAGGGCAGCATTTTGCGTGAACGCCGTGAATTATCTGAAAACGGTTTGGTAGTAATATCCGTTGTTTTAGATGAATATTACCAACTACTATCGCCTGTTCAGATTCAGACAAAGGGTAGTGTTTACTCTTTTGAAGATAGGGAGACATTTTATAAGTTAGAGGATGCCGTAAACAGAGCCATTGAACAATTCGCAAGAGCACCCGGTGCTAAACAAGACGCGTTGCCTACAGAAATAAGAAAAAGAGTTAGAGAGGTATTTGGTAGGTCATCGAGAAATTATCCGACAATAGTTCCAATGATAACCAGAATATAATTTATCTTATAGTTTTCTTAATGCCAGATTAAGGAGAGGTCTGAATGTCCCTTACTTCGTTTTTACAAATGTTAGCAGGTGTCGGTGTTTTAGTTTATGGAATAGTAACCATCGGAGATTCTTTACAGATAATAGCGGGAAATAGACTTAGGAAATTAATAGGATCTCTCACAAGTACCCCTCTAAAAGGGTTTCTATTAGGTACAGTAGTTACAGGTATTTTACAAAGCAGTGGTGCCACAACAGTTATGGTTATCAGTTTTTTAGATGTCGGCTTCATGAACCTAGTTCAGGCAATAGGAGTAATACTTGGCGCTAATATAGGTACGACTGCTACTGCTCAGCTTATAGCATTTAAAATAACGAATGTAGCTTACTTGTCAGCTTTAATAGGAGCGGCTATTTGTATTTTAGCGAAAAAAGAGCGTCACAGACAGATGGGTATGGGATTAATAGGGTTTAGCCTTCTGTTTATTGGTATTGAGATGATGCAGGGGCCCATGTCTTTTCTTAAAGACAGGCCGGAGCTCTTAGCAGCATTTTCAAGCCATAAGTTCTTAGCATTTTTGGCAGGTATATTGATAACCACTTTAGTGCAATCGAGTTCAGCTACTGTAGGATTAACAATGGTCGTTATGGCACAGGGTCTAATCTCACTTGAAACTGCAATAATAATAATTTTGGGAGAAAATATAGGTTCAACAACAACAGCTGTGCTAGCTTCTTTGCGTTCCAGAAGATCGGCAAAGCAAGCAGCTCTTAGTCACGTCTTAATAAAAGTAATTGGTACAGTCGTAATAGCTCTTATCCTTCCTTATTATGCATCTCTTATAAGATTAACATCGTCTGACTTATCTCGTCAGGTAGCGAATGCTCACACAATTTTTAATTTAATTATAGCTTTTCTATTTTTTCCATTTATAAGTCAATATGCAAGTTTTATCAAAAAGATTTTGCCAGACGATAAGAATGAGGATGTCTTGGGTCCCGTCTATCTAAATAAATCCCTTATAAATATATCAAGAGCGGCAGCAGTAGATGCGGTTAACAAAGAAATGATTAGAGTCGCTGATATGTCAAAAAGCATGTTGGAAGACTGTAGAAGAATTTTTTTAGAAGACAATGGAAAGTTGATAGAAAATGTAAATTATATGGAACGAAATGTAGACGACTTAACAAGAGATATCGTGTTTTATGCAACAGAAGTTGGCCAAAGCGGATTGTCTTCTGACTTATCATTTTTGCTAAATTCTTTTACAAGTGCTGTTGGCGATGTTGAGAGAGTGGGCGACCACTCAACCAACCTAGTAGAGTTGTACCAATACCTTAAAGAAAATAACTTAGTATTTTCACCAAGCGCGATGATTGAATGTAAGGAAATGTTTGATTTGGCAATATTGTCTATAAGTTGTTCAATAAGGGCTTTAAAAGATGAAAGTGTTGTCCTTGCCAAAGAAGTATTAGATTTGGAGAATAAAATAGATGAACTAGAAACATCTTTAAGAACAAAGCATATCGCTCGTTTAAATGCAGGTACATGTGATTCAGGCAGTGCAGTTGTTTTTATAGATATACTAAGCAATTTAGAGCGAGTGGGAGATCACACAAAGAATTTGGCAATGGTGGTTTTTGATATAGAGCGAGTTAAAAAACCGAAAAAAAGTGCAGCAAAATAGAATGGGCTTAATTTTTAAGGAGAGATATCAATGTCTATAGGCTCTTTGTTCCAGATATTTGCCGGTATAGGTATTCTTTTATACGGAATAATCATAATGGGGGACGCCCTGCAAATCATTGCTGGCGATAAGCTTAGAAAACTATTGGCTTCACTCACAAAAACACCACTTAAGGGCCTTTTAGTAGGAACGTTGGTTACAAGTATATTACAAAGCAGCAGTGCAACAACTGTAATGGTAGTAAGTTTTGTTGATGCAGGTTTCATGACTTTGCTACAGGCTATAGGAGTAATTTTAGGGGCAAATATAGGTACAACGGTAACAGCTCAACTTTTAGCATTTAAGATTTTAAACGTTGCATATGTTTGTACGGTAGTTGGAGCTGCAATAAGTATATTAAGCAGAAAAAAAAGAAATAAATATATAGGCATAGGACTCGTAGGTTTTGGGTTGCTTTTTATAGGAATGGAAATGATGCAAGGTCCAATGTCATTTATTAAATCACATCCAGAAGTGGTGACGTTATTTGGAGATCATATTTTTCTTGCTTTTCTCTCTGGCCTTGTTGTTACTCTTTTTGTTCAATCCAGCTCCGCCACTGTCGGGCTTACCATGGCCGTGGCAAGTCAGGGTGTTATCCCCTTAGAAACAGCAATTGCTGTTGTGTTGGGAGATAATATTGGGACAACGATTACAGCTGTTTTAGCCTCGCTGGGAGCTAATCGTTCTGCTAAACAGGCTGCTTTATCTCATGTGGTTATAAAAATTATTGGAACAATAATTATTTTTGCTATATTACCTATATACAGCAGATTAATACTTTTAACCTCAACTGATATTGTTAGACAAGTTGCTAATGCTCATACTATTTTTAATATTATTACCGCACTCGTATTTTTACCCTTCACAAGTCAATATGCTAGTTTTATTAAAAAAATAATTCCTGATGATGAAATTGTTGAGATGGCAGGTCCAAGATATTTGAACAAAAGCATACTTACCGTGGCTCCGGCAGCGGCTGTGGATGCCGTACGTATGGAGATGGTTAGACTTGGTACAATGGCAATAGAAATGATTGAGATGTGTGAACAGCTCATACTGACTGGGAATGCAAAGCTGGTAAAAAAAATATTGAGAAGAGAGGATAATGTCAACGAGTTGACTCATGATATTGTAAATTATGCAATAAAATTGGGACAATCCGGACTTTCTTCTGACTCATCACTATTGCTTAACTCTTGTGTTTCCGGAGTTAGCGACATAGAACGTATAGGTGATCACGCCACTAATCTTGTGGAAGTGTATCAGTACATGGACGCAGAAAAGCTTGAATTTTCACAAATTGCGAATTTTGAAGCTCGAACTATGTTTGGAACAGTCATCTCTGCTGTCACAAAGAGTGTAGAAGCACTGAGAGATGAAGATCCAGAGAAAGCTAAGGAAGTAATGATCCTAGAGGACGAAATAGACAGGTTAGAGAAGAAATTAAGAGCGACTCACATAGAAAGACTTAACTGCGGGAAGTGCTCTCCTGGAGGAGGAATTACGTTTATCGAAATTCTAAGTAATCTCGAACGTATAGGTGACCATGCACACAACTTAGCTATGGTGGTTTTTGATATAGAACGCATACATGGGAATCAAGGCGTCAGAAAGATATAATAATTAAGAGGTGAATTTTATGAATTTACATGTTCTTACTCTGGGTCTTATACAGGGAATAACGGAGTTTTTGCCGATAAGTAGTTCCGGACACCTTGCTTTGGCAAAAATTTTTCTGGGAGTAGACTTGCCGCCTCTTTCATATGATTTGGTTTTACACGTTGCTACAACTTTTGCAACTATAATTTTCTTTTTTACTGACATCGTTGAGATTTTTGTTGACTGGTTCTCCGGTTTTTTAAAACAGGAGAGCAGAAAAAGCGATAGTTGGTCCTTGGGATGGGCGGTTATTTTGGGAACAATAATAACAGGTATTGTAGGGATTTTATTAAAGAATTTTGTAGAAGTAATAAGTCAAAATTCTTTAATAGTTGCTATTGGATTAATTTTTACAGGGATAATACTGTTACTAAGCCAACTTGTAAAAGTAGGAAGCGCCAAGGTACGTGTATCTGATGGAGCCTTAGTTGGATTTGCACAAGCTGTGGCAGTGTTGCCCGGGATATCACGTTCAGGCATGACGATTATGTCCGGGCTAACTGTTGGATTAAGTAAGGAGGAAGCTTTTAGATTTTCTTTTATCCTTTCTATCCCTGTTATACTGGGTGCCACGTTGCTTCAAGCATTCGAACTTGGTAGTTGGAGTAATTTCGTTTCTTCCCTTCCACCTTTCTGGTATTTTGGTGCAGTAGTTTCTTTTTTCAGCGGGTTGCTCTCTTTGATGATATTAAAAAAAGTGGTACTTTCTTCTAAGTGGTGGGTATTTGGAGTCTATTGTCTTCTTTTAGGTTGTTATGTTGTTTTTAAGACAATTTTGGGGGTGTAAAAATGGCACTAATAAGATCTAATTCTCTGAGATTCGTTGTTATCCTGATATGCCTTATTTTTGGTACATGGGTTGGAGTCCTTTTGCAACAGTTTGCTGCAACGGCAACACTTTTTAAGAATATAGTTGATTTTACAATAGATATAAACAAGGTTGACTTGATGATGATCAAATTCGGTTTTTTATTTTCAGTTAAGCTTAATCTAGGTACTGTGATAGGTGGAGCTATAGGTATCTGGGTAGCTCGTTAAAAAATGCCAATAATATTAGCATCAAAAAGTCCGAGACGCAGCGAGTTACTCAAATCGCTAGGATGGAAGTTTGAAGTTATAGCACCAAATATAGTAGAAAATGTTATCCTCGAAGAAAAACCTGCGGATATGGTATGTCGTTTGGCAAAAGAAAAAGCCGAAAGCGTTTATAAGGGACATAAAAACCGTTGGATAATAGCTGCAGATACAGTCGTTGCTATAGATGAAAAGAAGTTCGGGAAACCTGGGGATGAAGTAGAAGCAAGAGATATGATATCAACGCTACAGGGGAGAACACATAATGTCATAACTGGAGTGTCTGTTATTTCACCTTCAGGGAGTATGTTGGTGTCAGCTGAAGAAACAGAAGTTACTTTCCGTAAAATGACAGAAAATGAAATCGCTGTTTATATAGAACAAGGAGAGTGTATGGATAAGGCTGGAGCATATGCGATACAAGATAAAGGAGTACTACTTGTGGAAAAAATAAAAGGTTGCTATTTCAATGTGGTTGGTTTGCCTATATACCTATTAAGTACCATGTTAATTAAACTTGGATGGACGTTGGTTGATCAGTGGGGGCTAAATCATGAGAGTATTAACTAGGAGAAATGTTTTTTTTGTCTCACTTTTTATAGCTTTATTATTTGCACTTTTTGGATTAATTCCCAGGTATACTGCTGAAAAGGGAAATAAGACAGTAGCTCTAATTGCCGAATATAAAGATTTGGTTTCTCTCGCATTACAAGAAGGTAAAAGTGAAGAAGAAATATGGAGTAAATTAAAAAATGAAGGAATGGTCGGAATCGCAATTCCTGAGTATACGGGAGAAGAATTATTTCTTCAAAGCCCACTTCCTCTTGAGTATGGTTCTGCCAAAGAGCTTGGACTGCAAGATGTCAATATAAATCCAAGTAGAGCTGTTGTAGTTATAAATAAAAAGGTAAAATATTCTGAAATGTTGGCAGGGTATATAAAAATAAAAATGCCAACAACGGAAATAATCGAAAATGGCAGTGAGATAAAAATTTTGTTGCCCGGAACAGTGGAGGAATTTAGAACATCAGCGTTTCTTCCGGATTTTCTAGGATTAGATTTTTGTAAAGCAAATAACGTCATAGTTTTATATAGACCGGGACAGAACTCTCTTTCATCAGGAGAAGAAGTTGCTAAAACCATTGATTTTTTATTAGGGCACTATCCACAGATAAAAAATATCCTTCCTGCAGGGGCTGTAGTATCAGGCTATCCGAATCTCTCTCCCATTGCATCTGTAATAAGAACAAATAATTTGAGTCTCTCACAAGTTGAATTTGTAAAGCAAATTGGGGTGTCACAGCTGGCATCGAAGGTACAGCAAAATGTGCTTTCTTTACATAGTTTAACTAAGGAAGAAATAATATCCAAAAGAATATCACAGCCGATAATATGGGAAAGATATCTCAGAGCCGTGCACGAAAGGTCTGTGCGGTTAATAATATTGAGACCATATGAACTCAATATGGGAGATCGGTTCAGTTCTTTGGTATCTGATATTGCGACTATTAAGAATATTCTAACATCCAAAGGGTATGCTTTGGGATGGCCTTCAACTTTGCCATATTGGACAACTTCTATAGCGGGAGCAGTTGCGTGCGCAATTACCTTCATATTTTGCATGTGGATATATGTAGTCAGACTTCTTAAGAAATACGAGGATAAGATTTGTTTAATTGAGATCTTATTACTTATCTTAATGACGATTATCACAGGTGCAGCTATGTTTAAAATTCCACTTGTAGCCAAGTTATTAGGCGGGTTATGTACCGCACTTATCGCAACAGAGGCTGCAATATTCTCATTAGGATCAGATAAAAAACCCTTCGTTGGTGCAATATTGGGACTTTTTGTACTTTTTGCAGGGGGACTTTCAATTGCAGCTTTTTACGGAACAGTTTCAGCTGTTCTCAGACTTACTCCTTTTTCTGGAGTAAAGCTGACTCTTCTTTTGCCGCCTCTATTATTAATATTGCATGATTTCAAACTCAGAATTCATCCTGAGTCTTTCACTGAAATACTAAAACGCCCCGCATTATGGGGGGAGCTTGTTTTGATTGGAGTTATGATGATTGGATTGTTTATCGTTGCTTTGCGTAGTGATAATGTTTCAAGTGTTCCTGCTATAGAAGTGACTTTCCGATCATTCATAGAAAAAATCTTTTTAGTGCGTCCTAGGACTAAGGAATTTATGCTAGGTTATCCAGCACTTGTTGTTTATTGGTTTCTTGTAAGAAATAATCTAATGACAGGATATAGAGAAGCTTTACGTATCGGAGCTTCTCTGGCTTTTTGTTCTGCTATAAATACGTTCTGTCATTTTCATACATTTCTCATAATAAGTTTTGTAAGAGTTGTCAATGGATGGTGGTTGGGTCTATCAATAGGAGCGCTTTTAGTTTTTATTCTTAAGTACATTGCACTACCTCTTTTACGTAAATTAAAGGAGCATTCGTTTGTTGGCTAGAAAATACCAGGTTTTACTGTTTGGTTATTATGGATTTGGAAATTTAGGAGATGAGTTATTGCTCTCTTCCATAACGGATTTGCTTTTAATTAACGGAATGAAAAAAGAGCAAATAGCTGTTCTATCTTCATCTCCTAATCAAACTGAAAATACATATGGAATTAAATCTTATAATAGACATAGTATTTGGGAAGTTATCACTGCTATTCGGAACTCAAAAACATTACTACTTGGCGGTGGTGGACTTTTTCAGGATGTTTCTAGTAAGCGCTCATGTCTTTTTTATTGGCTAGTTGTAAGGCTCGCAAGGTTTCTGGGAGCTAAGCAGTGGGCTGTGGGACAGTCAATAGGACCTCTTAGAACTGAATTTTGCAGGTTTTTAGCAAAAGATGCTTTCTCTCTTTGTACTTATCGCGGAGTACGTGATACAAGGTCTTTAGACATATTGAATAACTGGGGTCTAAAAGGAGTACTTACTCCGGATTATGCTGTTACACTAAAACTGGACATAGAGAAAAACAGAGAGATGGGAAACAGTCTTCTGTTAAATGTCCGTAAGGGATATCAATCTCTTTCTGACAAAGTAATAAAGGCTGTATCAGCATATGCTAAAGAAAATGTCTTAGATATTATTGCAGTGGCATTTTCTTCGGATGACTTTGAACTTATACAGACATATATAGAAAAAAGAGAGCTTACTCCGAAAAAAGTTGTCATTATAAAGAGCATGAGAGACTTTGAAACATTAGTTGTCGAAGCGAAGCTTGCTGTGGGAATGAGATATCACTTTTTATTATTAGCCTGTCTTGCAAAAATACCGACGTGTGCCGCGATTTATGATCCCAAAGTAGCTTCTCTTTGTGATGTATGGCTAATTCCAAATATAGACAGCGAGATAAGTTTTTCGGAGCCTGCAGAAAACAGCTATATCGAGCGACAATCGGTATTGGTTAAAGAATTGTTTAAAGACGCTCTTGTTAAAAAGATGGGGATTATTTGATGAGAAAAGAAATAAAAGAAATACTTTCGGGTAAAGCAAAAGAAGTACAAAAAGATATCATAAGGATGATTGGTATCTCCGGATTTGGTCCCTTAAAGGAGTCTCTTTCTGTAGTTGATATGCTCGTTTACTTATACTGGGAGGAGCTCTTACTTCTTCCAAATGAGCCCAATCGAATTGACAGGGATAGGGTTTTTTGGGGGATGGAAGAAGCTGTGCCTACATTGTATGCTGTTTTGGCAAACAGAGGTTTCTTTAACAGAGATGAGTTGTGGCATTATAGACGTTTAGGCTCTATTTTACAGGCTTTACCTGAGCCAAATAGGGTGTCGGGTGTTGATTCCCCTTGTGCTTGTGGTGATCAAATATTATCAATGGCATCTCCGGTAGCACAAGAGCTAAGCCGAATTTATCCTCAACCAAGAGTGATTTGTATCTGTAAGGGCAGTAATCTTAGGGAGAATTTTTTTGATGAAATTGCAAGAGCAGGGCAAGCAAAACTCGGCAATCTCATACTTCTATTGATAAAGATAGCAGAGACTGATGATAGCGAGAAAGAAAAAGAAACTAAGATTTATTTAGAAAATAAATGGACTGTACATAGCGTAAATGGAAATAGTTTTGCGGAATTGGAAGAAGTTTTTGATTCTTTAAACTACGGGGATTGTTATCCGAAAGCAATTTTTGTTAATATTAAAGGAATGAAAAAAATCCCATTTGTGGAAGACCTTAAATATCCAAAGTCACGAGCGGTACGTTTAGAGGCTGTGGCTCAGGCACTTCAGGTGCTGGAGGTGGAAAATGAAAAACAATAAATTAGAGAGCACATGGGAGATTTTTTGTGATATTTTGCCTAAATATGCAGTGAAACGAGATGATTTTATTGTCTTGCCAACAGAAAGTATAAAAAAGACAGCTCTCTTGAAGAATCTGCCTAAAGATAAAGTTTTTGCTCCAATTGTAGGCGAGTTTAATCTGGTAAATAATGCTGCAGGCCTAGCCTTGGCGGGGAAAAGGCCTTGGATTATATCCGATACATTTTCCTCTTTTTTATGGACCTATAAGCAGATACGTGATGCTTTGACAATAGCTCCATTTCCTGTCACTCTTGTAATAATCAACGGTGGGTTGTCAGGAGGAGATGAAGGAGTTTCACATAATATTTTACAAGATGTGGCTCTTATGAGACTGTTGTCAAATATGAACGTATTCGTGCCATCTGATAAAGATACTCTTGTAAGTGTTGTTGAGTCGTGCATATCATCTCCATTCCCATCTTTTTTACGTCTCAGCAACGAGAAATATACTATTTTAGAGGACACTCTTATTGAGCCATCTAATTCGAGCGGGGCCCGTATAATTAAACACGGAACTGATGTTACAATTTTCACATGCGGGACTATGGTGTCTGAGGCCTTAGAGGCAGTAGATACACTCGAAAAACAGGGAATTAGCATTGAGATTATTGATTGTTACAGCATAAAGCCCTTCCCAGAACAGCAACTTCTGTCTTCTGTCAGAAAAACAGGATGTTGCGTCGTTGCTGAGGAACACAATTTAGTGGGTGGGTTATGTAGTGCTGTTTCAGAATGTCTTTGTAGAACATATCCTATCCCGGTTCGTTTTGTTGCTGTAGATGATCAATATGTGAACAGCGGACATCCGGAAGAGTTAAGAGAATATTATGGTTTGACTTGGAAGGAAATAGTAAATGCAGCATCTCAAGTTTGGGCACTTCGCAGGAGGTAATTTATTGTAATGGATATACATTTTTCCGGAGTAACAAAAATTTATGAGCCGGATATCGTGGCACTTGAAGATATATACCTTCAGGTTGATAGAGGAGAATTTGTCTATTTAGTCGGTGAAACAGGGTCAGGTAAAACCACCCTGATGAGATGTATTATGAGAGGAGTTGTGCCTTCTCGTGGGCACATTAGCGTAAATGGCAATGTCTTGCGTAAGATTAGTAACCATCAACTATCTCTATTTAGAAGAGATATAGGCGTGGTGTTCCAAGACTTTATGCTTTTACCCAATCTAACTGTATTTGAGAACGTAGCTTTTGTCTTAGAAGTGATAGGGTGTAAGCCCAAAGAAATAGCGACTAGAGTAGCAGACGTTTTAAAAACTGTTGGAATTTGGCGTAGACGTAATCTCTATCCACCACAGCTTTCAGGTGGAGAGCAGCAACGCTTAGTAATTGCACGTGCGATTGTAAATGTTCCTTCTCTTTTGCTTGCAGACGAACCGACAGGGAATCTAGATAACTGCACTGCTGATGAAATAATGCAACTATTGCTTAGCATTAATGCTGCTGGAACAACCGTCTTAATGGCTACGCACAATGACTATTTGGTTAATACATACAGAAATAGAGTAGTAGAGATTCACAAGGGAAGAATTGTACGTGATGAAAAACAGGGAGGCTATGAAGCAAATGTCGCTCTTTAAGTATGTTTTGAGGGATGGTTTTCGTCTTGTAATCCGACATTTAGGCATGAGCTTTTTGACGATTTTTACAGCTATGGCTGTTTTTTTTGTAGTTGGTATAAGTACACTTTTTGTTCTAAACGTTAAAAATATTGTGGTAATGATGGAGAACCAGCTTACTATAACAGCTTATGTTGTTCCAAAGGCAGATATAGAAGAAATAGCAAAGCTAATAAAGAAAATGCCTGAAGTAAAAGAGGTTAAAATAATAACAAAAGAAATGGCTCTGGAAAAATTGCGTGCAAGAGTAGGCGATCAAGCAAAAGCGGTAAGCCTTCTGGGAGAGAATCCCCTTCCAGCCAGTATTGAGATAAAAGTGGGTAAAGCTGCACAAGTTTCTGATACGGCAAAAATGCTCGTGGCAATTTCTGAGATAGAAGATGTTGTATTTGCCGGGCGGGTAGCTGAGAAGCTAACAAGAGTTTCAAATTTTGTTGAAAGATTTTCGTGGATTTTATTGTTTATGGCGATAGCTGCAAGCGGTGTAGTGTTGTTTAATACAATTAGAATATCTGTCTATTCTAGAGAAAACGAAATAAGCGTTATGCTTAGAGTAGGAGCAACTCCAACCTATGTCATGATGCCATTTATAATTCAAGCTGTTGTACTTGGATTTACAGGAGCAGCAATATCAACTTTATTGATTGGCGCGACATATTATTCAGCTATTTCAGGTTTAAAAGACATGATGCCTTTTTTACCTTTTATAGAGTCTAAAACTTTAATCTTTAAGCTCGCATTTATGCTCATAACGTGCGGCAGCCTTATAAGTTTTTTATCTGGTATGTTTGCAGCACAAAGTTTTGTGAGCAGGGCTTCAAAACCTTTATAAGAACGATGAGGGAAAAATGATAAAAAACAAGGTTGAGTTAGGATTAAAACAGCAAATATATTTAATGATAATTGTATCTGTAATTTTTTGTGTTGTATCTGTCACACATGCATCAGATACAAGTAATCTGGATGAAAAAATTAAAAAACAAGAATTAGAATATCAAAAAATACAGAAACAAATTACAGATACTAAAAAAAAGCTTTCTCAAGCTCAAGCACAAGAAAAGAGCGTTTCTAGGCAGATACAAGATCTTAGTCAGAAAATAACTCTTACACAACAAAAAGTTAATATAGTAAGCCTTAATATAAAAAAAATAAGTAATAATATAACACAACTTACAAATGACATAGTAGAAACTGACAATAAGATAAAGCGTACACAGTTTTTACTGTCAGAACGACTCGTTAGTATTTATAAATATGGAGGTATTACTGAATTTAACTTGCTTTTATCTTCACAGGGAGCGGAAGAAGCTCTTAACACAAGTTATTTATTGGGAAAAATAGCAGATCAAGATAAAGAGCTAATAAATGAACTACAAGAAGAAAAAAAACGTCTCTCGGATGCAAAGGAGAAGTTGGAGGCAGAACATAAAAAAAGAGAACAGGAAAGACTGTCTTTAGCCACAAAAAAGAAAGAACTTGATGGAGCTGCAAATGATAGAAATGCTCTTTTGGCGAAAGTTCGTAAAAATAAATCTCTATTTATGGCTGAGCAGAAGGAATTGATGAAAGCCTCAGCGGAGTTACAAAGTACAATAAAAAGGCTGTTGGCAGAAAAAATAGCTTTAAATAAAAAAAGATTTCCGGAAAAGAAGGAAGTTGTATATTACAGAGGTGGTCGTTTGGCTATGCCAACCCAAGGAACAATAACAAGTACTTTTGGCACACGAGTTCATCCGGTTTTTAAAACCAAAATTACCCATACGGGGCTTGATATTGCAGCTCCACATGGAACAGCTGTTGTAGCTGCTGATAGTGGAGAAATATTATATACCGGTTGGATGAGGGGTTATGGACAAGTCATTATTATTGATCACGGTGCTAACCTAACTACCGTATACGCTCACCTTTCATCTATAGAATGCGAAGAGAATGCAAAGGTTACAAGGGGATCACTAATAGGAAGAGTAGGCTCTACTGGGGTCACAACAGGCAATCATCTTCATTTTGAAGTTAGAGTAAACGGAAATGCAGTGAACCCAATGCGTTATCTCCAGTAAAAAGAAAATGGAAGGTTTGTGAAGAAAATGAGTAAAAGAATAAGAGATATATTAATAGGAATATTTATTGGTATTTTAATATCGGTTTCTTTATATATTATTCCACAAGCTGTTAGTTCTGATTGGGGGATGGGGTTGCCATTTACCTCTCAACAGCTAGCAATTATTAAAAAAGTAAAGATAGCTCTTGAAACATATCAAATTGATGGCGATAAAGCTGGAAAAATTGATAATGACAAAATGTACTATGGGGCAGTAAAAGGATTGGTAGCCTCGGTGGGAGACCCATTCACTCGTTTTGTTGATCCAAAAGCACTTGCAGATGAACAGGTTGAAATAGAGGGTGAATATGGTGGTCTCGGCATATATATAACAACAAAAGATGGGCATACTACTGTAATCGCACCTATCGAAAATACACCTGCGGACAAGGCAGGGGTCAAACCTCTTGATGAAATTATTAAAGTGGATGAAAAAAACGTTTATGGTTTGCCAAGTGATGAAGTAGTTAAGCTTTTAAGAGGTCCAGCCAACACAGAGGTGAAAATCTGGGTAAGGAGAAAGGGGAAAGATGCTTTAATTCCTTTTACAATAACCAGAGAAATAATAAAAATAAAATCTGTACGTACGGAAATGATAGAAGATATTGCTTATATAAAACTCAATCAGTTTAATATGAAGACTGACAAAGAGATGGAAGAAGCAATAAAACTTGCAAATTCAAAAAAAGCGAAGGGCATATTGCTTGACTTACGCAATAATCCTGGTGGTCTACTTGATACTTGTATTAACGTGGCATCACAATTTCAGAACGGAGGCCCCGTTGTTGGAATGAGAGGGCGTTTTGAAAAGGCGAATGAAACAATCTATGCAGACAAAGGTAAATCTACAACACTTCCTCTTGTGGTGCTTGTTAACGAAGGAAGTGCTAGTGCATCTGAAATATTGGCCGGCACAATAAAAGACAACAAGAGAGGAACGATTGTTGGAACAAAAACTTTTGGTAAAGGATCAGTTCAAACACTTTTTAATTTGCCTGATAAATCTGGAGTTTATATAACTATTGCCCGTTATCACACGCCATCTGGTTTTGTAATTGACCAAAAAGGGTTAGAACCTGACATTAAAATAGCAGGTGAGCCAAAGAAAAATAAGAAGGAAGATGTACAATTGCAAAAAGCTCTATCTGTATTAAAAACTAAAGTAAACGGCAAGTAAAATGGTAAGTCGCAGGGAAATTCACAATAGACGTAATAATAAAAAACAAATATCCTTTTTTTTATTAAAAATTGTAGCACTGTTTGTGTTGGCGATGTTTATGGTTTCTCTGGCACTATACAAATTCAAGCCTCAAGTTTTTTATTTTATTATGAATGATGCAATTAGCGTAATAAAAACTCAGCAAAAAAGAGAAGATCTGAGTAGATATGTTGAGGAAATTAATACTAATAAAGAGAAAGCAAAGTTTGAAGCTGAAGAAACGTTAGAATCTGAGACTAAATTTATAGAAAAAGATAAAATAGAAGAAAAAAACATACTTGCGATTATAGTTGATGATGGTGGATACAACGTTGATTTTGCAAGGAGATTAGCAGTACTAAATATACCCTTAACATGGGCCATAATTCCTTACGAGAGAAATTCTGAGGATTTTGTAAAAATTGCAAATAACAACAATATCCCTTTTCTTGTGCATTATCCTATGCAGGCAATATCTGATAAAACTCCTCCTCCGGGAAGTATTGGAGAAGGTATGGGAGAGGGAGAGATTAGAGAGCGTATCTCTAAAGTGTTTGAAGTGATGCCGGATGCTATTGGATTAAATAACCATAGGGGGTCTCTGACTACTTCTAATAAACGACTTATGATGCCTATAATCAAGGAAATAAAATCTAGAAATAAAATGTTTATCGACAGTAGGACATCTTCAAAAAGTATTGCATTTGATTTGGCAAAGGAAGCAAAAATAAGGACGTTTATCAACAGAGGTTTCCTTGATGGTGTTGCTGATGAAAAGGTCATTAAAGACAGATTTGATGAGATTGTGAATATTACTCTTAAAAATGGAAATGCTGTTGTTATTTGTCATTTTAGGCCCGCAACTGTAGGATTTCTTGAAAAGCTTAGTCAAAAAAAAGAAGATTTACCGATAAAACTTGTAACAATATCTGAAATGGCTGAAATAATGTATGATAAACAGCTTAATGCTGATTAAATTAATCCTTTTAGAAGAAATAGCGATATAAAATGGTTGACATGTTTTTTAAAATCGTTATAATGACTATCGTTGTCGCTGTTGGAGTACGGATTGCGAAGCGGGCGGATAGCTCAGCGGGAGAGCACCTGCCTTACACGCAGGGGGTCGTAGGTTCGAAACCTATTCCGCCCACCAACGACACAGATTAAAGCGGAGTCGTAGCTCAACTGGTTAGAGCGCCGGCCTGTCACGCCGGAGGTTGCGAGTTCAAGTCTCGTCGATTCCGCCATTTAAGATCTGTGATGGCGGGATAGCTCAGTAGGTAGAGCAACGGACTGAAAATCCGTGTGTCCCCAGTTCAATTCTGGGTCCCGCCACCAGTTATTTTAAAAAAATAACTGCGGAAGTAGCTCAGTGGTAGAGCACAACCTTGCCAAGGTTGGGGTCGCGGGTTCGAATCCCGTCTTCCGCTCCATTGATAGCAACGGTTCGCAGGATTTACTTGCAAACCGTTTTTTTATTTTATTTGTATTTTACTCACCTTCTCTATTTATCTCATTTTTAAAATCACAATTCCATGCAAACAGCCTCACTAAAAAACACGTATTATATGTGGGAGTTGTGTTTTTGGGTTGTTTAGCGATATTCGTTTTTTGTACACTGAATATTGTAAAGAACTGAATGGTTCTCGGAGACGAATTAAAGGAAGCAAAGGTGAACCGAAAAAAGACAGCGGAACATCTCTCTTAAAGCGTGTAGAAAAACAGAAAAATGTCAAATATGCGGTAGCTTTAATTGAACTGAAACATAGTTTGGTGCATAAGGTGGTAACTCTAAAAAATACAATTGCATAAAAGGAAACGAAAACATAATTAACGATATTGTAGCGTTAAAATATCAACATAACGTCTTTGGCAGTGAATTACATAGTATGTTTATGATTATTTATGATATCTAACTTACAATGAGTGCCTAGGAGACAGTTATAATAACGCATATGACATTTTATAAAATGAAAGAGTAAATATTATCAAACAAAATAATATGTTTGGACTTATATGCCCAGTCGAGGGTGAGATTAGTATTGAACAGAATAGATAAGAAGCCTGGAATTTATTTCATTCCCGTTGGTGTTGACAATTGTTCGGCTGCGGCAAAGCAAATGTATAAATATGTATGTGATAGCTTCCGTTCTTCGTCCTTTAATGTTCAGCGAATCTTGAAAGAAGAAAATATAAAAAATACGAGATTATTGCTTTAATTTCTATTTTTTAGAAACTAATAATTTTTAATTTTAATGATAATATAATCATCAAACATATTATTGATGATGAGACTTACACAAAAAGACCTATGTCCGACTTTTTTATAACACAAAAGACACATAGTACCGATGGCTCATCTGATAATGAATACTAAGACAAACGAACTTGGTACGGCAGCAATAGCCTCGGTAAACGCAGTTGGTAAGGTAAATAATATCACCTGGCTTTCTGTAACTGCTATAGGGATCGCCACAGTGACATTTATGGGACAAATATAGGTGACCGAAAAATGGACAGGAATAGAATCAATAAAAATGGACCATTTTTAATATTAAATTGAAGAGCTGAGATCTTATCAGGCCTAGAAAGGTGGAAAATACATGCAAAAACAGGACAATACATTTCAGTTGAATAACACTGGAGTGTCTAGTGACGATATTTATATTGCACAAAAAACACTTGAGCCAATACTGCGTAAGACAGAGTTGATCGAAAGTGAATTTTTTAGCCAGGAATGTGGTAACAGAGTCTTTCTGAAACCGGAGAACTTTCAGGAGACGGGCTCGTTCAAAATTCGCGGGGCTTATTACAAAATAAGCAAACTCAGTGAGGAAGAGAAAAGCAGAGGTGTAATAGCTGCCTCTGCGGGCAACCATGCGCAGGGTGTTGGCTACGCGGCCCAAAAACTTGGTGTGAAAGCTACGATCGTTATGCCGGAGACAACACCGATAATAAAGGTCGAAGCTACAAAAAAATTTGGTGTTCAGGTAGTTCTGCACGGAGACACTTATGATGACGCATGCCGCAAAGCGCGTGAGCTAGAAGCGAAACACAGGTATGTTTTCGTTCATCCTTTCGATGATTTTGATGTAATGCTTGGGCAGGGTACGATGGCCCTTGAGGTGCTAACGGATCTAGAAGATGTCGACAAGATCCTTGTCCCGATTGGAGGGGGCGGATTAATCAGCGGTATAGGAATGGTTGCAAAGATGCTAAAGCCGTCTATAAAAATAATCGGGGTTGAGCCTGAGGGAGGTTGTTGTATAGCCAGATCCATGGAAGAAAAGCGGGTCATAGAGCTCAAAAGAGTCGATACTATGGCGGAAGGTGTTGCGGTAAAAAGGCCGGGAGACCTGACTTTTGAAGCGATAAAAGAGTTTGTAGACGAAGTAATCACTGTCTCAGATTTTGACATTATAGAGGCAATATTGCTGCTTATGGAGAGGCACAAGATGGTAACAGAAGGAGCCGGGGCTCTCTCAGTTGCCGGGTTGAAAAAACTTGCCCCGGAAGGCAAAAATGTGGTCTGCGTGATAAGCGGTGGCAATATAGACATTTCGACAATCTCTGCAATTATCAACAGAGCACTTGTTTTACGGGGAAGACAATTCTGTTTCACTGTAAATCTTCCCGATAAACCCGGGGAATTGTTGTATGTCGCAAAAATTTTGGCAGACCTAAAGGCAAACGTCATCAAGTTGGAGCACAACCAGTCAAAGGTCATGGACAGATTTAAACTTGTCCAGCTTGAGATCACAGTGGAAACAAACGGGGCCGACCACGTCTGTCAGATACAGGCAGAATTAAAAAGACATGGATATGAAATAATCAAAGTGTATTAAAGCGCCCCCAAGTCACGACACAATTTTCGGATTTTTCCCGCGCCCGGGGATGACGAATGCGAGCAAGCGCCGAAGAAGAGTAGCCTAGGTCAGACCTGCAGGTTTTACAAAAATGGAGCAAGGTGGAGTGAGTGCTACAGGTGCCCAAAGCGGCTGCAAACTTGTCCGTTTTTCGTTCTGAGAAAAACATTTACAGCAATGAAACCATACCAAGGTTGGGATCGCGGGTTCGAATTCCGTTCCCCTCTCCAGGGAATATAAATATAGCGAGTTTGAAGAGTTTTCTACGAACTTGCTTTTTTTGTTTTTATTATAAGAGTTATTAATTAAATAGAGATAAGTACAAATAAATCTATTCTGGAACTGGAGTCGCAAAGCAAAGGATTGTACGATCTCATTTCATCTGCTGTGTTATAATTTTATCGGGAGTGCGAGATCCAGCCGCTGGTGTTTTTACACGGGAGGAAAGTCCGGGCTCCAAAGGGCAGGATGCCGGAGAAATTCCGGCGAGTGTGAACTTCGGGAAAGTGCCACAGAAAAGAAAACCGCCTGAATAAGGCAAGGGTGAAAAGGTGAGGTAAGAGCTCACCAGACGAGTGGTAACATTCGTGCTTGGTAAACCCCATCCGGAGCAAGGTTGAATAGGGAAGGCTGAAGCGGCCCGCTGACTTCCGGGTACAACCGCTCATTCTTATTTGTAAAAATAAGATTAGATAAATGGCTGGAAGGTATAACCTACAGAACCCGGCTTATTGACCGCTCCTAAAACAAGTGTGGTGACAAATGTCACCACACTTGTTTTTTGTAAATAAACTTTAAAAAATAAGGAATCTATGTTTATTTTGTATACATACAAATAGTTATCAATAGCAATTAAAGTTATAAAAAAGTTACTTATAGCCGACTTCTTCATCATAATGAGCATAAAGTCCTATTAAATTTCAAAGCAATAAAAAGTAAGGTGTTGATTTGTTTGCATCAAGGATATACTGTGGTGCAAAGTGGGACTAAGTGGTAGAAAGTGGGCGAAAATGTGATGCTAGTGGGAAGCTATAACCACAAAGTTGATAGTAAGGGCAGAACGGTTCTTCCAGCACGTTTCAGAGGAGAGCTGGGTAATTCTGTCGTTGCAACTATAGGCATCGATCGTTGTATAGCTTTATACCCTTTGTCTCGTTGGGAAGAGTTGCTATTTAAATTAAAAGATTTGTCCTCTTTTAAGAAAAAAACGCGTGATTTCCGTAGAGTGCTCTTATCAATGGCAACAGAACAGGAAATTGATGCTTCGGGAAGGATATTATTGCCCCTACTTTTACGTGAATATGCTAATGCAGATCAAGAGATAACGTTTATAGGCGCAGAAGACCACATAGAAATTTGGGATACAAAGAAATGGGAAGAGCATAGAAAAGAAGTTTTATTTGATTTTAGTGACATGGCCGAAGAGCTGGAATAATTATGAACGAACATGTTCCTGTAATGCTTAACGAAGTTCTGTCTGCTTTAGAGCCGTCTGATTCGGTAGGAGTTTTTGTAGATGCAACACTGGGATTAGCAGGACATTCAATAGAAATTTTGAAGAAATGTAAAAAAGCAACAATTATTGGATTTGATCAAGATTCGTATGCAAGAGAGATTGCAGCAGAAAGATTGTTACCCTTTACAGGTCGTTTTGAAATAATAGCAGACAACTTCCGCAATATTGAAAAGTTAGCTGAAAGAAAAGGTTGGAATGGCGCGAACGCAGTGCTTTTTGATTTAGGTGTTTCAAACATTCAGTTAACAAATGCAGAGAGAGGTTTTTCTTTTCAAAATGATGGACCGCTAAGTATGAAAATGAACAGTGAAAACAAGAGCGAAGCTTCTCCAAGTGCGGGGAAAATATTAAATGAGTGGTCAATAGGCGAGTTAACCAAAATTTTCAGATTATACGGGGAAGACCCGAATGCATATCATATCGCAAGAGGGATAGTAAGACACAGAGAAAGTGGAGGAGTACTTGAAACAACAGGGGATCTTGTTGAATTAATACGTGAAATTTTGCCAGCACCAGTACAAAGAAAAATGGGAGGGCATCCTGCTAGAAAGATTTTTCAAGCACTACGTATCGTAGTCAATGACGAGATAAAAGCTTTGGACGAAGCTTTAGACGGAGTACTAAAAATATTAGCACCGGAAGGGAAAATATTAGTAATTTCTTATCATTCATTGGAAGACAGAATGGTTAAGCACAGATTCAAGAAGTGGGAAGAGGACTGTATAGGCAAGCAGGAGCCAAGAAAAGTTATAAAGCCTACTGAAAGTGAGATTGAACAAAATTATAAGTCTAGGAGTGCAAAATTACGCATATTTAAAAAATTTGCGGAGAAAGGTGGAGCTCACAATGTACTACAGAGAATACCGACAGACTAATGAAGAAGCCCATTCTAAGTTGTTGTTTTTAAGTCTTTTCTTTGTGTTTGTTTCTGCTATTTGCTTGGGCTCTCTCAGACTCTATGGATTGTATATTGATCATAGAATCTCAGAAACTGTTGCAAGCATTGAGAGATGTCAGGAGAAAAACCAAAAATTATCTCAAGTGCACGCCGAACTATTAGCACCGGCAAGGATTTATAGCTATGCCAGAGAAAAATTGGGCATGGTAAATGGAGAGAATCCTCAAATAGTACAAATAGACATGAATGTGGTAGCCGTAGCTAGTGCGAAAACAAATGTAGTAAGAGAAGAAGGATTAATAGAAAGGCTAAATCCCTTCGTAAAGAGTGCGCATGCCAAAAACTAGAGTTGATCAGCCTGAACAGTGTAAGCGTTCGAAGCTTGTATGGTTTTTGGTTTACTTTGTAATAGCATTGCTTGCTGTGGCGACAGCTTGGATTCAACTTAAACCAGATAAAAGAATTGTCAATCAGTCCCAAAAACAGTATTGGGCTAACGTGGCGGTGAGTGCCTCAAGAGGTGAAATTACAGACAGAAATAATGTTCCTCTTGCGGTCTCAATACCGGCCACGAGTTTTTTTATAGATCCAAAGTTTTGGAATCCCAAGAGTGCAGATGTTTTAGAATCTTCTTTTGGTAAGGAAGTTTCAAAAAAATTCTCTAAACCATTAAACGGGAGATTTCATTGGGTAGCAAGAAATGTGTTGCTGTCAGAGAAGAGTGAGTTGGCTAACAAGAAAATTCCGGGTCTTTACACTCTTACTGAGAAAAAAAGAGTGTATCCCCACGGCCCTTTAGCATTCCACATATTAGGATTTTGTGACATAGATGATTATGGACAAGCGGGAGTAGAATTAGCTTGGAATCACATTCTATTCTCTCCGCCAAGGACACGATTCTTAACCAGAGGTTCTCAGGGAGGCCTGAAGGGTGTAGTGGGGGAGAATCAAGAGACAAAAGATACTTGTGGGTCAATAAAACTTACTATAGATTCAAAGATACAACAAATTGTAGAATGGCGACTTGATGAAGCGGCTAAGGGAGTTAAGGCTTCTTGGGGTGCAGCAGTCTGTGTTGATCCTTGGTCGGGCGAGGTTATAGCACTAGCTAGTTACCCAACTCTTGATGCAAATAATAGAGGTTTATTATTAGACAACAAAGAGGCTACCAGAAACAATGTAATCGGGAGAGTTTATGAACCTGGTTCAATTTTCAAGCCTATAACTATGTCTATAGCAATGGATTGTGGTACTGCTGACCAAAGTAGCAGATATCGTTGTAACGGAAGTATTGTCATAGCAGATACAGTTATTAACGATGTAAATAGGAAAGCGCATGGTGTTCAAAATCTCACTCAAGTTTTAATGAATTCGTGTAATATCGCCATGTCAATAATGTCTGGAAGTGTCCCAAGACATAAAGCATATGGAATGCTTAAACAGTTTGGTTTTGGAGAAAAAACAGGAATTGAGATGAGCGGAGAAGAAAATGGACTTATCAGACAGCCAGAAGAGTGGCTTGGCAGTTCGGCCGCAAATGTATTTATAGGTCAAGGGATAGCAGTGACGCCATTACAGGAAGTTATGGCTGTTGCAAGCATAGTGAATGGCGGATATCTTTTAAAACCTTATATTATCTCAGAGGTAAAAGATAGCCACGGAGTGGTTATACATAAAGGTGCCAGGAAAACTCGCTATCAATCTGTGTCGAAGAAAACAGCTGATTTTTTATGTGCCGCAATGAAAAAAGTTGTAGATGAAGGCGGAGGATTATTGGCTAAGTCTGATCTTGTATCCATAGCTGGTAAGACAGGAACAGCGCAAGTCGCTTCTTCAGGAGAGTATGTCAAAGGACTTCGAGTTGCCTCTTTTGTTGGTTTTTGGCCTGCTGACAAACCTAAATATGTAATGTTAATCACATTGGGCGAACCTAAAGGTAGTAAGTTTTACGGAGGACAGATAGCTGCTCCTGTCTTTAAATCAATAGCAGAAGATGTTATACAACTAATGCCTTCACTATAAATAATAACAAGGGGGGAGTATAAAATGAATTTAAAAGAGCTCCTATGCTTAATCGATGAAAATTCATTAAGTATAAACTTATACCCACCCAGTTATGCTCATTGTGAAGATGTTGAGATAAAAAGAATCGTCTCTGACAGTAGGAATGTACAAGAAGGAGATATGTTCGCTTGCGTAAAAGGCGAAAATTTTGATGGTCATGATTTTGCTCGTACAGCAATGATCTCCGGTGCTAAAGCTTTTCTTTGTGAAAAACGTCTAGACTTAGATGTTCCTCAGATAATTTGTGAAGATATAAGAAGGAATATGGGGAGAGTCGCATCCTTGTTGTATGGACATCCCACAAGAAAATTAACAATGGTTGGATTAACTGGCACCAATGGCAAAACAACCACAGCCTTCATGCTTAAATCCATTCTAGAAAATAACGGAATAAAAACAGGATCGCTTGGAACGGTATATTATGATGATGGTGAGAATACAGTGGAAGCCATCCATACTACGCCTGAAGGTTCTGATTTGCAATATTGGCTGTCAAGAATGGCAGAAAATAATTGTGATGTTTGCATTATGGAGGCTTCTTCACATGCCATAGAACAGGGAAGAATTGAGGGAACGTACTTCGATAGGATAGGATTTAGTAATTTAACAGAAGATCACCTGGATTACCATAAAAATATGGAGCAGTATTTTTTAGCTAAGAAAAAACTCTTTGATTGCTATGTAAAAAAAGATTGGAAATCCATAATTAACATCGATGACCAATATGGCAAAAGATTAATTAATGAATATGGAACCCATGTTGTTACTTTTGGCACAAAAGAAAAGAATGTTGATTTTTACGCTTTTATCGAAGAAATGTCTATTGATGGGATGAAGGTTAAAATTAAAGTCAAAGGCAGCAAAAAAAATCTTTCACTTAAACTTCCAATTTTAGGAGATTATAACGTGCACAATGCTCTTGAAGCTTTGGCGATTGCCTCGACATTAAATGTGAGACTTGTCTCTGCACTTGAGGGGCTTTCAAAAATCGAACAGATTCCGGGTAGATTGGAAAGGTATAAGTTGAAGAATAAGGGTGCCTGCGTGATTGACTTTGCTCATAGTCCGGATAGTTTAGAGAAGGTTTTATCAACTCTAAGATTAGTATGCAAAGGAGAACTGCATATAGTATTTGGTGCAGGAGGAGATAGAGATAGGGATAAAAGACCTATAATGGGAGAAGTTGCCGGGAAATTAGCAGATAAACTTATCATTACTTCGGATAACCCGAGAAGTGAAGATCCTGAATGTATCATTTCTGAAATTGAAAAGGGAGTAAAAAAATATAACAGTAATTATGATTTGTCTGTTGACAGAAAAGAGGCAATAGAAAGTGGTTTAAAGAGATTGACGGAAAATGATATTTTATTGCTTGCCGGCAGAGGTCCCGAGCGTTATCAAATCCGTAAGGAAGGGCCGGTTCCACTATTAGACAAGGACGTTCTATTTAACTGGTGTTTGAAAAACAAGGTAGAGGTGCACTTATGAGTTATATAAAAGCTTCCGAAGCAGCGTTAATTTGTGGAGGAGTGTTTTTCGGTCCTGATATTAAAATAAATAGAATTTGGAAAAGTGACAGCCGAGAAATAAAACCTAATGATGCATTTGTTGCTATAAAGGGATCCTGCGTAGATGGCCATATGTTTATAAGAGATGTTGTAAGCAGGGGTGCAAAGTTGTTGCTGATAGATGCAAGAGAAATAGAGAAACTAGATATAAATCAGCCATTTTTTAATGAGATTACATTTATAGTTGTAGAAGATACAAACAAAGCTTTGGCTACACTGGCACAAGCCTATCTTAAAAAAACGACTCCTCAAGTTATTGCCATTACAGGAAGTGTCGGTAAAACAACAACGAGGGAGTTGGTTGTATCCGTACTACGAGAGAAATATAGGGTTCATGGAGCAATAAAGAGTTTCAATACAATTATTGGTTCTAGTCTGACAGTGCTTTCAATGCTTCCTGATACAGAGATCTTAGTACTTGAATTTGGTACAAATAGACCGGGGGAAATATCAGAAATGGCTGATTTTTTCTCACCAGATACGGCGATAATCACTTCAGTTGCGGCCGCACATTTGGAAGAGCTTGAGAGTATAGAGGGAGTACTAAAAGCAAAACTCGAAATATGCTCTTCAACTAATATTAAAAATGTAATAATAAATGGAGATAATCAGCTTCTCAAAAAAAACATACGTAGTTGTTATGAAGGCAATGTTATTTCTGTGGGATATGCAGCTGATGCATCACTAAAAATAGTGAAAGCTAAAATGGTTCTTAAAGACAGCTTATCCTCATTATATGTAGAGTTTCTAGAAGGAGAAAAAAGTCTTGCTTTTGTTTCGTCCCTTTTCGGTTTACAGCATGCTTATAATATAGGCTATGCAGTATCAGTGGGGAGTCTATATGATGTCAGTGAGGAACAACTAAGAAATTCACTAAAGAAATCACGTGCTATTGAAGGTAGAGGGGTTTTGCATAAAATTAACGACGAAACTTGGCTGATAGATGAATCGTACAATGCCAACCCATGTTCAATGGAGGCTGCGCTAGATAATATCGCTAATCTTAGAGAAAATTACGAGTTTAAATCATATGCAGTTCTTGCTGGAATGAAAGAGCTTGGTAAAGAATCTGTTCAGTATCATAATAATATAATAAAAAAATTAGATGCTTTTGACAAAGTTTTTTTGTTGGGGAAAGAGTGGGGTGCAATTGATGTCACTTTAAATCCTAATGTTCTATGTTTTGAAACATATGAAAAGATGTTAGAACAGGTAAAGCTTTTAAACATATCTCAAGGTCTTATTTTGGTAAAAGGTTCAAATTCTTATGGATTAGCAAAAATAGTTAAAGAGCTAGAGGGGTGATAGGTATGTTGATGTTTTTATTATTATTTCTTTCCTGTTTCTTGGCGGAGATTATTTTTCAAAAAATATGGATATCAAAGATGAATCACCTCAAAATAAAACAGCAAGTTAAATTATATGGACCCTCTTGGCACGAAAAGACTAAGCTGGGAACACCCACTATGGGTGGCTTAGTGTTTATACCTATATTCTTAATATCAATTGCATGTTTGTATTTTATTAAAGCTATAGAGCCGAACAATATAACTTATAAAATAGCGATTTATACTGTTTTGTCCGCTTCAGTTGGGTTTATTGATGATTGGATAAAATACGTTAAACACTCAAGTGATGGGTTAAGAAGTATACAAAAACTAATATTACAAATAACAGTTACCCTTCCTTGGGTCATATGGGTGTTGCCTGATGGGCTTGAATTGTTGCCTGGTCGCGTTTTACCAACTATACCTTCAGTATTGCTTGTGACATTTGTTGGAGTAGGGTTTCAAAATGCGGTTAATGTTACAGATGGACTTGACGGATTAGCTACGGGATGTATGTTGCTTTCTTTGGCCGGTGCAATAGGTTTTTTTGGTAATGACCCCGTATTATTGTGGATTCTAATCACAACTTTTGGAATTTTGTTGGGATTCCTTTGGCAAAACTTTAATCCGGCAGAGGTTTTTATGGGGGATGTTGGCTCACATTTTTTAGCAGGCCTCCTTTTTTCTCTATCGCTTTGTTCTGGAGTTTTTATAGTTATAATTCCTTTCGGTTTCCTGTTTGGAACAGAAATATTGTCTGTTGCGATTCAAATAATATCCATCAGATGTTTCAATAAAAAAATATTTTTAATGAGCCCAATTCATCATCATTTTGAATTGCTGGGGTGGAAGGAAACGCAGATTGTCATACGGTTTTGGATAATACATATAATAGGGATGTTAGCTTGTTTCTTTGCTCTAGATTATCTAATATCCTTACTTTAGACGGCATAGAGGTATAGGTTAATGATTAAAAAGGATTGTTTAAAGGATAAAAACATAGCAATAATTGGAGCCGGTGTAAGTGGTGCTGCATTGGCTGTCCTGGCAAAAAAATGTGGGGCAAAAGTATTCGTTTCTGATTCAAGTGAGATAAAAATGGAGCAAAAAGAGTTATTTATTTCACAGGGAATTACTTGGGAAGAAAATGGAAACACAGATAAGTTGTTAAGTTATAGTGAGATAGTGGTTAGTTCCGGAATTTCGCCGCAGAATGAAATGCTCAAAATAGCAAGTCGTCTAGGAATAATAATTACAGGAGAGATCGATTTTGTTTACCCATTTTTGTCGGGGAAGATTCTAGCTGTAACAGGAAGTAATGGCAAAACAACAGTGGTTTCTATGTTAGGTTATTTTTTAGAAAAAATGGGGCACAATGTAGCTACATGCGGCAATATCGGCAAGCCTATTGCTGAGATTGCTGAGAATGAATATAGCTTTATTGTAATAGAACTCAGCAGTTTTCAGTTGCATTGGTCAAAAAAATTTCATTGTGATTCCGCTATTATTACCAATATAGCTCCCGATCATATAGATTGGCACGGATCATATGAGAATTATATCGCATCGAAAGCTAAATTAATAAATTATATAGATAAATCAGGTGTTCTTATTTGCCAAAGTGATGATATGAAGATATTGAATATAAAAGATGGGTTGGATTGTATTCCTCTCTCATGGGATGTTAAAGAAAAAAATATTACTGGTATCTTTTTAGACAATGAGGAACGTGCTGCTTGGTTGTGCGACTTAAAAAGGAATAGGTTAAGAAGATTATTTGAATTTGGAAATATAAAATTGCTTGGCGCACATAATTTGACGAACTTAGCTATGGCCCTGTCTTTGCTTGAGTTATATAACATAGCAGTTCCCGAAAAGGTTATCTCGCTTTATACTCCACCACAACATCGTTGTTCTTATGTCGGAGAAGTAAATTCAATTACTTTTGTAGATGATTCCAAAGGAACTAATGTTGCCGCAACTATCACAGCGTTAACTGCATTAAACGGGACTAAAGTCGTCATATTAGGAGGACAGGGAAAGGGTGAATCCTACATTCCACTGGCAGAAGCTGTTACGAGCTATACAAAATATGCTGTTTTGATTGGCTCGGAGAAAGAAAATATTGCTGGAGCTTTGGATGGAGTTGGATTTAAAGCATATTCTGTAGTAAACACAATGCAAGAAGCAGTAGAAGTTGCATACTCAAAAGCCACATCTGGTGATATTGTTCTTCTTTCTCCGGCTTGTACAAGTTGGGATATGTATGCGGATTATAAAGCTAGGGGAAAAGATTTTTGTGAACAAGTTAAAAAAATTATAGAAAGAGAAGAAAGTTAAAGTGGAAGATGTGAGATCCCAAAACATATCGGATAATTTCAGAGTAACTCCTTTTTTATGGGTCATTCCTTTTATTTTGACAGGGATTGGAATTCTTATGATTACTTCTACAACTAGTACCACATCTTTTGCTTCTACAGGCACTCCTTTTCAAATGGGAATGAAACAATTACAGTGGTTTTTTTTAGCAGTTATATCCATGTTGATAGTATATTTGTTTCCTCTAAAATTTTGGTATAAGACTAGTGGATTTATTTTAATAACGACATGGATAATGTCATGGGTGCCTCTTTTTTTTGGTACAGCTACAGCTGTGGGTGGAGCACGTAGGTGGATACAAATTCCGGGTATGGGGATTTCTTTTCAGCCCGGTGAGTTATTATGTCTCGCAATGGCTTTACATTTAGCTAAAATACAAACTCGAACAAGCAAAGACCCATTAAAGGCTTTCATCTCAACCTGTATATTAATGTTTTTTGCCGTTTTACCACTTCTCTTTCAACCTGATTTTGGGAGTGCTATGCTTTTATTTTTGATTTGTATGGGCATGTATGTAGAAAGAGTGGGTTGGAAATACCCCATTTTTGCTGGGGGTGTGATTGCGGGTGTAGCAGTCCCTAGTCTTGTTTTCGGTAAGGTATATAGAATGCGCCGGGTGTTAGCTTTTATTGATCCATGGGCTGATCCATTAAAAACAGGATTTCAAGCGATTCAAGGGCTAATAGCTTTTGCAAATGGTGGATTCTGGGGTTCGGGCTTAGGACATGGATATCAAAAGTTAAACTACTTACCTGCTGCGTATACTGATTTTATTTACGCGGCAATAGGAGAAGAACTTGGTCTTATTGGCACTTTAGGTGTTTTAGGATTATTTGCCTTTTGGATTTCTCGAGTACGAAGAATATATTACAAGGTGCACTCAGAATTTAATGCATCGTTAACGTGGGGGATAGCCCTTACAGTTATATTACCTCTTTTTATAAATATTGCAGGTGTAACAAAATTTTCACCAATGACAGGTATGCCCCTTCCCTTTGTTAGCTATGGTGGAACATCATTATTAACCATGTGGGCAAGAGTGGGTATTTTAATGAGACTTGAGAGAGAGAGTAGTTTGGAGGTTGCCCCTCTATGAAAAAGAATATTTTGCTTGTGGCTGGAGGCACCGGAGGACATATATGGCCTGCCATATCTTTTGGGAGCTGGATAGAGACTAATAAAAAGGAATTTAATGTAAATTATGTTTGTGGTGCGAGACTGATAGAGCATGAGATATATAAATCTGTCAATATTGAGCCACGAGTTTTGCCGATAGAGGGCTCTCCCTTCTCGGGTGCAAATATATCACAAAAAATCCATCGTTTTTTAACGTTTTTTATAAGTTTTTTTAGAGCGCAGCGAATTTTACGGGAATTGGATCCGGTTATCTGTATACTTTTTGCAGGCTATATTTCTGTTCCATTTATGTTGCTTTGTAAATTCAATAAAATTCCTATTGTTATACATGAACAAAATGCTTATGCAGGTAAGAGCACAAGGGTTGCGAGAATTATGAAAATTGATATATTTACTGGTTGGGAGGAATGCAATCCTTTAAAAAACGGGACTTTTACACCGATAGGAGTCCCTGTTAGAACCTTCAAGAAGTATGACAGGAAAGATGCTTGGAAGAAATTAGGTTTTCTTGAAAGATTGCCAAAAGGGATTATAGTTGTTGGGTTAACTGGTTCCTTAGGCAGTGTATCTATAAAAGACAAAATTTCAAAGATGGCAAAAAAAGAAAAATACAAAAAATGGATTTTTGTCTTACCCGGAGTGTCTGATAAGCCGGAAAAAATACAAAACAATGTTTTTTTACTTCCTCACGTTTGGGATGCGTCATTATTGTATTCACTTGCTGATATAGCAGTGGCACGTGGAGGAGCTTCAACTCTTGCAGAGTTAGGTTCATTAGGGATACCGTCTGTTGTTGTACCTTGGAGAGAAGCATCAGATGATCACCAGTTCAGTAATGCAAGTATTTTTACAGCTGAGAATGCCGCTGTCATTTGGGATGAAAAAAGGAATCTAACAGATTTTGAAAACAAGCTTGCTAAAGTTTATAAAATATATCAAGACCCGTCAGTAAAGAATAATATAAGGTTATATAATAGTGCAAATAGGACTTGTGAAAGTTTTTGGCTTGCACTTTCTCTTAAGATTGAAAGGAGTGCTTTCTTTGGTTCTGGACAGGAACATAAATCTTAAATCAAAAAGAATACATTTAATGGGAATTGGTGGGGCTGGAATGAGTGGGCTGGCCATCCTATTGGATCAAATAGGAGCCATAGTTTCAGGTTGTGATATTATCCAAACAAGCTATATGAAACGACTTATAGATAGAAAAATATCAATTTCAATGGAACACAATTTAAATCATATAGACGAATACCAACCTGATATATTGGTTTATTCTAGTGCAATTCCTATAGATCACCCTGAAATCCTTAAAGCTTGGCAACAGGAAATTACTGTGGCGTGCAGGGCCGAAGTTCTAAGTTTAATTTTTAATGCGCGCAAAGGAGTCGGAATAGGTGGCACACATGGGAAGACAACTACATCTTCTATGATTTCTATGATAGCTGAGAGTGCAGGAGTTGACTCCACAATTGCAATCGGGGGGGAACTCGCAGACATAGGCACCAATGCGAAACTTGGAAAGAGCGACTATATGGTGGCAGAGCTTGATGAAAGTGATCGTTCCTTTACTTATTTTCATCCAGAGATTGCTGTGGTAACAAATATTGATTGGGACCACAGAGATTATTATATCACCTTTAAATCAGTAACAGATGCATTCTATGAGTTCCTTTTGAATAGAAAAGAAAATGGAAAAATGATTTTGTGTATGGAAGATTCAGGAATAGCTAATTTGTTATCAGAATATAAATTTGATAAAAAGGATATCATTACATATGGTTGGGGCACCGGGGGGGATTGGGGTGCAACTGAAGTACAGCATAGATTAGGTGGAGGAGTATCATATACCTTGAATTATAAAGGCAAAAAAATAGAGCGTTTGTCTTTAGCAGTATCAGGTGAGCATAATGTCCTTAATTCATTGGCTGCATGTGCGGCCTCTCACGAGATGGGAATAGCAATAGAAGATGTTAAATCCGCTCTTGTCAATTTTAGCGGTGCAAAACGCAGGCTTCAAAAGACAGGAGAAATAGGAAATATTTTAATATATGATGATTATGGACACCATCCAAGTGAAATTCGTGCGACACTACATACAGTGCGTGAAATTTATCCAGATCGTAGATTAGTTGCCATATTTCAGCCGCATAGATTTAGTCGCACGGCTGCACTATATAAAGAATTTGCAGATGTCCTTTCTTTAGCTGATAAAGCTTTTATATTGCCAGTTTACTCTTCAGATGAACTTCCTATAAAAGGAATTACCTCTAAGTTAATATTTGATGCGGCAACAGATGATAATAAAGCACATTATGAATTATCAGGGAACTTTGATGAGCTTGTACAGTCTGTATGTAAGGACGCACGCCAAGGAGACCTTATTTTAACTATAGGGGCCGGAAGTGTAGGGAGCCTAGGGAAATATATATATAAAAACTTACTTAGTGCAACAGGTAAAAATGACGCTCTCAAATAATTTTAATTTAAGAAGTCTTAATACTTGGCAAGTAGGTGGATTTTGTGCAAAATTGCTTGTTCCTAGCACAATTAAAGAAGCTGCTAAAGAATATCTCTGTGCAAAAAATGACAAAAAAGATATATATGTGCTTGGAGGAGGCTCAAATGTTCTTATTGTTGAAGGTCTTCTTGATGCGACAGTATTTCATACATCTTCGCTTAGTAATATAGCAGTAAATGACGATAATTTTGAAAAAAAAATTAGAGTGAGTGTAGAAAGTGGTTTCACTACAAAAGACCTACTAACTTTTGCTATTAATAAAAACTTGACAGGGTTAGAGTTTTTTACTGGTATTCCAGGAACGGTAGGAGGAGCCTTGTGGGGTAATGCAGGCGCTGGAAATGAAGGATTAAAAAACGTGGTATCAGAAATAGAAACTATAGAAAAAGATGGGAGTATTCGTGTTTGGAGTGCTGAAGACCTTAATTGGCAATATAGAAAAAACCCGTTTAACAACAGTACGTTTATGATAACAAAGTGTTCTTTTCTATTAAAAGAGGTATCTAAAGATACAATATTTAAAAAAATAAAAGAGTATTCATATTCCAAAAAAGGACAACCTCTAGGTAAAAAAACTGCGGGATGTGTTTTTAAAAATCCGGAAGGACATTTTGCAGGAAGCTTGCTTGAAAATTCAGGTTGCAAGGGTTTGCGTTGTGGAGATGCAATAGTGTCTTCTTCTCATGCCAATTTTATAGAGAATACTGGAAGAGCCTCTTCTTCAGACATATTTAATTTGAGCGAATTATGCAGAAGCAGAGTATACGCGAAGTATGGAGTTAATCTGGAATATGAAATCCAATTCTTTGGCGACTTTCAGAAGAAGATCTATTAAGAGAATAAAAATATTTTTGATATGTTTTGCACTCTTCTCCGGTGCGTTAGCGGCCGCAGAGTCTCGTTATGCTATATTTAGAGTATATAATATAACGATAGAGCCACAAGGCCTTTTGTCAGAAGGTGTTGTGTGGGGGAGCTTAAGTTCTCTGGAAGAGAAAATATGGCCTTTATATTGGATGAGGAGTCATAAACACCAAGAACATATATGTAATTATTTCCCAATAAAACTGAATATTTTTCTGGAAGGATGGGGGAAATTCAGAGCTAAGTGTTCTCCATTAAAACCCCTATTTAGAATGTATTGGGGTGGGAAGTATTGGTATGTTTCTGAAGACAGTAGAGTTTGGCTAACAACACTAGAAGAAAATAAAAAAATTATTAAGAGTGATATAAACGATCTCCCAATATTATCTTGGAGCAGTGACAGAAAGTTGCCGGTTGATTTGTCCAATAAAAAGGGTAATGTTATGGATACAAACTTACCTATAGATAGGATAGAAGAGTGGTATAGCAACATTAGGGAACACGGTTTGTTGGATTCTGTAAATTTCATACAAGCTAAAGTCAAAGGCGATACTCAAGTTGTTGAATTGTTTTTTAATGAGCAAAAATCAAAGGGATTGAGTATATTATTTTTAGATGACCCTAAGGATTGGAATGAGCCGCTTCTGGCAATTAAAAAAATATACCCAAACATGAATGAAATACCTAATAATATTTTTATAGATACAACTTACAAAGGTAAAATTTTAATACAAAATAAGGTACAATAAATAGAATAAATATAATATAGAAAGAGGGGGCTATGTGCATGTTCAGAAAAGCCTCGCGCTATATCGGAGAGACTGAGCCCGAGCTTATTGTTGGACTTGATTTAGGTACAAGTAAGATAACAGTAGTTGTCGCAGAAAGAGATATAAATGGCGATGGAGCTCAGATAATAGGGGTTGGACAAGCTCCTTCAAGCGGAATTAGAAAAGGCATGATTGTAAACCTAGATCAAGCTGTTCGTTCTGTAAAACAAGCAGTAAGTGATGCACAAAATATGGTCGGTCAAGAAATAAAAGAGGTGACTGTTTCTTTTGGTGGCGGTGAAGTAACAAATATCCGTTCAAAAGGAATGGTTTCTCTAGGGAGAGTTGCAAGGCCGGTTATGAGCCTAGACATAGAAAGAGTAATTGAAGCGGCGCAAGCAGATGTAGCTGTGCCTGCCAATCAAAGTATACTCCACACTATTCCTGTTGAATATTCGCTTGATGGCAATGCAGGGATAGATGATCCTTTAGGGATGACTGCGATGCGGCTTGATATACAGCTTCAATCTGTAATAGTCCCCTCTTCAACGATACAAAATATAATGAATTGTGTTTATAAAGCAGGACTTGATGTAATTGGTTTAGTGTTAAAGCCACTTTCATCAGCCTTGGGAGTACTATCTCCGGAGGAGTCTTTAGCTGGTGCCGTTGTCATAGATATAGGTGGTGGAACCACTTCTGTGGCTGTGTATTCAAACGGCCGTCCGAAACATCTTGGGGTTGTTTCCATTGGTGGGGATCATATTTCTAATGATGTTGGAAGTGTTTTGAAGCTACCATTGAACAAAGCTGAAGAAATAAAAAAAGAGATATCCATATTAGCCCCTCCAGAAGATAATGAAGAGACTGTAGATTTCGTTTCTAACGATAGAGATTATTCTGTTGCTAAAATTGATTTATACGAAATTATAAAATGTAGATTGGAAGAGTTATTTGATATTTTAGTGAGACCAGAGATAAAATGTGCCGATGTAGCGATGCTCCCTGCTGGAATTATTTTAACAGGGGGTGTTTCTAAAACAGAGGGTATAGATGGGTTTTTATTAGATTTAATGGACTTGCCTACAAGAGTTTCTCTTCCCGTTGATGAAACTCGCATGCCACCTGGACGCAACACTCAAGAGTACTCTTCAGCTGCCGGAATAATAAGATACATTCTGGAAAGGGAAAGAGATCCATTTAAATATTTGGATAATTCACTTTCAATAAAAAATATACCTGAAAATATGGACGGAAGAACCTTGGTCCCCGAACCATTAATTAAAATTAGGAACAATAAAAAACCTTTGGGGGATAAAAGAGAAGGAGATTTATTCGATCTAATTCAAGGAATTAAAAAGATGTTTAGTGAGCTATTTTAATTTCTGATTTTTAGGAAGGGGAAAATTTAATGAATGAAGTATCCGAAATATTTCAGCTAGATAAATCAAGCACACTAACAAGAGAAGTTATAAAAGTAATAGGGGTTGGAGGAGCAGGCAATAACGCCTTAAATCACATCATAAGAGGTGGTGTGCTAGGGGTTGAGTTCATCGCAGCCAACACAGATATGGCTCATTTAGAGCTTTCTGAAGCTTCAACTCAGATGATACTAGGGAAAGAGCTAACAAAGGGGCTGGGCGCAGGTTCGGATCCTGAAATTGGTTGTAAATCAGCTTTAGAGTCACGGGAAGAGATTCGCGCTTCGGTTGAAGGTGCAGATATGGTGTTTATTGCCGCAGGGATGGGTGGAGGAACAGGAACCGGAGCCGCTCCAGTAATAGCATCTATAGCCAAAGAATCTGGAGCTCTTGTAGTCGCTGTAGTTACGTTGCCTTTTACCTTTGAGGGGAAACGCCGTGTTTTGCAGGCCAGTAACGGGGTAAAAGAATTAAAAGGCAATGTAGATGCACTCATAGTTATTCCTAATGACAAATTACTTTCAAGAACAGATAACAAAACGACAATAAATGATGCCTTTAAGCTTGCTGATGGAGTTTTACACCAAGCTGTGCAAGGTGTAACTGATTTAATATTACGCCCTGGGCTGGTTAACGTTGACTTCGCAGATGTAAAGACAATTATGTCTAATGCCGGATCTGCAATAATGGGCATAGGAGAGGGATATGGAGAAAAGCGAGCTGCGACGGCAGCATACAATGCAATAAATAATCCTCTAATGGACACGAAAATATCAGGGGCAAAAGGAATCTTGTTTAATATAACTGGTGGAGCTAATGTTGGAATACATGAAATAGATGTAGCAACAAGGATAATAACTGAAGCAGCAGACGAAGAAGCTTTTATTATTTGGGGGCATGTTTTTGATCCTGATATGGATGATTCAATACAAATAACAGTTATCGCTGCAGGTTTTGACGAAACACAGCAGATTTCTTCAAATGTTCAAAGTACGAAAAGAAGCCCTGCTCATTCCGTTATTTCTGAAGCAAGAAAGAACCTAGACGTATCAGCTGTGAAGAATTTGAATTTATATTCAGCAAGTAAAATAAATACGGGCATAGATGTTACAAAGGCTCATGATGCACAACAAACTGCAAGAGTAGGTTCTAATAACAAGCAATTGGGGTTGTATCAAGATGTTACTAATCAAAATGTAAAGCTTGAGGTTCCTGAGGAAGAGAGCGAAATAAAGGGGAAAGAAATAACAAAACCACAGCCTATTCAGGCTTCAGCAGAAGATGACTTGTTTAATCTCAGCGGAACGCTAGAGAATTCTTTCGATGCACCTTCCCTCTTAAGAAAGAAGAATCACTCTGAGTAAATTTTTTGGAGACCACCAAAAAAATAAAAAGGTAACTGCCTGGCAAAGCTGGGAAGAATATAGAAGAGAAGAAATATTTACAACAGAATTGCCCAAAGGCGGAGATCTCCCTTGGGCATTGTTTTATCCCGCTGATTATTCAATAGGATCTTCTAATTTGGGTATGCATTTTGTTTTTCGAATGCTTCGTGAAAAAGGGGTAGCAGTAGAAAGATTTTTTGAATATCCAACACCATTTCGCTCTGTTGACAGCGATACTTTGCTTGAGAGATTTCCTATTATAACTGCTGGAGTTTCATATGAGCTGGGTGTAGTTTCGTATTTTAATTGGTTAAAAACGGCGGGGATCCCTCTCTCTTGCCAAGACAGGAAAAATAGAAGCTTCCCAGTAATAGGGGCTGGAGGAGCAATTACATATATAAACCCACTTCTTTTATCTGGAGTTTGCGATTTTATAGTTTTGGGAGATGGGTTGGATATTCTTGATTTTTTGACAGCTTGTTTTAGGCGTTATATTTCTCACTTTGATCGAGAACAGTTATGGGAAGAACTTGGTGAGTGTGATTCTCTGCTTGTACCGCCTATTCATATTCAAAATGGCAAGGTTATAAAAAAAAGAGTCCTAAATAAAGTATTGCCCGTTAATGAGGATTATCCAATGTGCAGTACTTGGACTACGCCAAAAAGCGTATTTGGAAAGACATTGTTAGTAGAGTTGCAAAGAGGATGTGCCCGAAGTTGTAAGTATTGCACCCTTCCAGGGTCATTTGGAAAGATGCGATTTAGAAGTTTTGAAGTTATAAAAAAACAGCTTGACGAAGTCCTTTCAAAAATAGATGTCGATCAAATTGGGCTTGTCACCCCAGAAGCAAGTGATTATCCTGATTTAAACAAACTGTTGGATTATTTACTGTATAAAGAAAAAGGGATTTCCTTTGCCTCTCTACGAATTGACGGGCTTACGGAGAAAATGGTTCTGGCATTGGCACAAGGCAATAGGCACAGCATAACCATTGCCCCAGAAACAGGACGAGATTTATTGCGTTTTTCATGCGGTAAAAAATTTACTAATAACTCTATCATTGAGAAGTTAAGCATGGCCGCATCTAACGGGATTACTCAGGTTAAACTATATTTTATGATTGGCTTGCCCGGAGAGTCTGACGAAGATATTACCGCTATTGCGGATCTTTGCCGTAGTATAATAGAGCAAACCGGTCAAAAATTAATTGTTTCTGTTGGTCCTTTTGTCCCGAAGCCAGGCACTCTATGGGAGAATGACCCTTTTATAGAAACTTCCGCTATAAGAAAAAAATATAAAATGATATCTGGTGAATTAAGAAAAATTACCAAAAAAACACCTCAACTGAGATTAACAAGTCCAAAAGAAGCAGTTGAAGAATATAATTTAACTTGGTTTAGCTATAAAGACAGTGTTAATCTGTCTAATTCCATAGAGAAAAATGTTCCTTTTGAAAAAAAATCTTCAAGAGAATATACAATGGAAGAGCTTTCGCTTCTTTGGTAGACATTTTTAAGGAGTAGATATAAATGGTTTCAAGAAAAACGAGAAAACACAAAGAAATAAAATCAATTAGAACATTCGGCCAATTGATATTGCCGCTTGCAGTAGTTATGTTATTTGCGCTTTTCTTTATTAGTGTGAAATTGTTTTTTATGGATCCTAATGACGTTTATTTGAGTGGGAAGTCAACTCAAAATCAAATTTTTGAACCGATTGAACAAAAAAATACAGACGATCCTTTAATTTCAGTAGATACAGGAACAGAAAACGAGTACATTGAAGATAAAGATTCTATTAGAGAGGATGTTCCTTTGGTGCCAGAGCAACAGGTAGAGATAAAAAAAATCGAGCAACCTCAAAAAACGCCTGTTAAATCTAAAGCCAAGCCGCAACCTAAAATCTCTCCAAAACAGGAAATAAAAGCACCGGTGCGAACTGGTCAGGTGACCAGTCAAACAAAACCGCGATGGGATGTACAAATAGGTGGTTTTAAAGTTAAAGCAAGTGCTTTAGCCCTTCATAATAAAGCTAAAACAGAGGGACATACTGTTTATATAGTTGATTCTGTAAAAGACGGCCAACCATTTTATAGAGTAAGGGTTATGGGTCATGAGACTAAAGAGAACGCTTCAAAATTGGCAGCAAAATTACAAGCCGTGGGATATCCAACATATCTCGTTTCAATAAAATAAATGAGAAACAATCGCTGAAAGGTTATTACAGATGTCAGGTTTTGTAAAAAAAGTTATTCCTCGTCTAGAAACCATACTTCGCGTTTCAGAAGCTCTTAAATTTCCGTGGCTTGACAACATAAAAACGCTGGAATTGAATGATTCAACCGGGGAACGAATAGCAAATTCTATTTATTCTGACTCTTCATATCCATCTAAAAGCAGAAGTTTACGAGATGGTTTTGCCGTCCAAAGCAGAGATGTGCTTTCTGCTACTTCTGCCACCCCATCCTTTTTGAAGAAAATAGAAGAAGTTGAGATGGGAAATTCACCATCTTTTGAGGTCGGAATGGGGGAAGCAGCGCCTATCCCAACCGGTGGTATATTGCCTGCAGGTTCTGATACGGTCGTTATGTTAGAAAATACGTCAGAAATTAGTGGATATGTTGAGATAAGAAAAGGTGTTCAATCAGGAGATAACATAATAGTTGCAGGAGAGGATATTACTTCAGGTGAAAAAGTGCTTGGAAGAGGAGAATTGATAAACTCTTCTACTATAGGTATTATGGCAACTCTCGGAATAAATAGTATTTCAGTTTTTAACTTATCAATAACTGTATTGAGTACAGGTGATGAAGTGGTTCCTGTTAAGACGTGCCCCCTCCCAGAAGGGAAAATAAGAGATGTGAACAGCTATTCTATTGTGTCTATCTTAAAGCAGCATGGTTTTGATGCTAAATATAAAGGGATAGTATCTGACAAACTTGAAGAGCTACATAGAAGGGTAAAAGAAGAGTTAAGTAATTGCGATATATTAATTTTAAGTGGTGGTTCATCTGTCGGAATTAGAGATTATTCCTTTGAAGTGTTAAATTCTCTAGACTATCCTGGGCTCATTACTAGGGGAATCAATATTGCCCCTGGTAAGCCCACTCTAATAGGAGGTTCTTTAAAAAATAAAAAACTAGTAATTAGTTTGCCAGGTCATCCTCTTTCCTGTATAACAGTGGCATATGTTGTTGTTTTGCCTCTATTGCTTAAGTTGATTGGAGCAGAGAAAGAGACATATGGACACAGGTTAAATCTCCAGCTTTCTAAAGATCTTGTTGCTACAAGTGGTGTGGAGGAATTCATACCTTGTAAAATTGATGAAATGGGGAAAGTTATCCCTCTTCTCGGAAAATCGGGGTATATTTCAATTCTTGCAGATTCAAATGGTTTTATAAGAATACCGGAAAATAGAGAAACGCTCCGTATGGGGGATTATGTTGAGGTATGGTTATGGTAAAAAAATATCCTGAACATGTTTCGATTAGAGAAGCCTACTTAATATTAAAAGAAAACTTCAAAAAACTAGGCAAGTCAGAAATTTGTGAAGTTGAAATTGAGATGTCCTTAGGACAAACCCTTGCATCTGATGTTCTGGCTAAAAGAAATGTACCTCACTATCCTGCTTCAGCTATGGACGGATATGCATTAATTTCATCGTCAACAACAGGTGCCACCCGGGCAACCCCTATAAAACTGCAAAAAAATCAATATTTTTGGGTTAACACAGGATCTAATATCCCTTTGTGGGCAGATTCCGTTCTAATGGTTGAGGATTCCTCTTTAGTAGTAGAAGATTTACTCGTCTACAAAGCACTTACACCTTCAACCAACGTGCGCCCTCTTGGCGAAGATGTTATTGCTGGTCAAATTATAGCTAGAAAAAATGATGTTGTTACGCCCGCACTTATATCTCTCTTCATATGTGCGGGGATAGAAGAAATTACTATATATAAAAAACCAAAAATCATTTTTGTTCCGACAGGCAACGAAATCGTTTCAACGAAAGATTGGCTAAGCAGTAAAACCCCTAGATTAGGAACAGTCGTTGAAAGTAACTCATTATTTGTAAAGGCAACATTTAAAAAGTGGGGACATGAAATAGATGTGTCTTCGATAATACCTGATGACATAGAAACTCTTCAAAATAAAATAATGGACTTAGTTAATGATTATGATCTTATATTAATAGGTGCTGGTTCTGCAAAGGGCAATAAAGATTATACATTTGAAGTTTTTGATAATTTGGGAGAAATCTTATTCCGCTGGCTCAGAATGAAACCAGGACGACCTGCTATTGCAGCAAAAATATCAAACAAACCCGTAATATGTTTACCGGGATTCCCAATGTCAACGGCAGTGGTTCTTTGGTCGCTGGTCTTTCCTCTACTTAACAATTTTTACTCACAAGGTGTTGACTTGCAACAGTTATTCAAAATTGCAATAGGCTCAAACGAAACGCTAGATGCGAAACTCCTTGTTCCTTATTCATCTCAATCGGGAATAGAAGAATGGTTGAGAGTAAAACTCGCAGTTGTGGAAAATATTGTTTATGCCTGGGTATTGACGTCAGGAGCCAGTGTTTTATCTTCTTTAGCAGATGCTGACGGGATTGCCTTGCTTCCTTCCTCTGCATTGGAATATGAAAAAGGTTCAGATATTTCAGTTTGGTTAACTAGAAGTGTAGATTTAGAAAAAAGGATACTCTTTCAAGGATCAGACGATCCTGCAATCCAGCTTCTTGCAACGCCTATAAACGAAAGAGGCGGAGAATTTGTTTCAAGAGCTGTTGGAAGTATGGGGGGCTTGGCCTCACTTGGTCGCGATGAATGTCACTTAGCTGCGGCTCATTTATTAAATGAGGCGGACGGTACATACAATGATATTTTTATAAGGCGTTTTTCAAATGGCAAAAAGTGGAAGAGAATACTTGTATTTTATAGAACACAGGGGATTATAGTTCAAGCGGGGAATCCTAAGAACATCTTGACTATAGAAGATCTTTTTAATAAGGACCTCGTATTTTCAAATAGACAACCAGGAGCGGGAACAAGAGTTTTATTTGACCATTATTTAAAAAAACATCATAAAAACCCTTCAGAGGTAAAAGGATATGACCAACACTGTACAACACATATGGAAGCAGCAAATAGGGTCTTTTCCGGATTAGCAGATGCTACCTTGGGAATCAAAGCTGTGGCAGATGCATTAAAACTCGATTTTATACCGTTGGCAGAAGAACCGTATGAGCTTGTTATCCCTGAGAAGTACCTCAATCACATTGGTATAATTGCACTTCTTAAAAGTTTAGAGGATAAAGAATGGCGCAAAAAAGTAGAAAAAATGGGTGGTTATAGATGGCCGGAACAATAGATAGTTATGGGCGTTATATAACATATGCTCGCATATCAGTAACAGATAGATGTAATTTACGTTGTACTTATTGTATGCCTCCGGAAGGAGTAAAATTATCTGCTCACGAAGATATTCTAAGATATGAAGAAATATTACAATTGTGTAATGTGTTTAAAGAGCTTGGAGTAAAAAAAATTCGCTTTACCGGGGGCGAACCTTTGGTAAGAAAAGGGATGGGTTTGTTTTTAATGCAGACCAGACAGCTATTTCCAGACATGGAGATGGCTCTTACAACCAATGGCCTTCTTTTAACAAAATACTTGGAGCAATTAATAAAGTCTAGGATAAATTCTTTAAACATTAGCCTTGATACTCTAGACTCTCAAAAGTTTATTAGTTTAACTAAAGTAGATGGTCTAAACCTTGTATTAGACGGAATAAGAGAGAGTTTAAGGCAAGGGATCGAAAATATAAAATTAAATACTGTATTGATAAAGGGTTTCAACGATAACGAAGTATTAGATCTAATAAACTTCTCAAAAAAAGAGGGTGTTTTACTAAGATTTATCGAGTTGATGCCCCTTAATGACAAACTTTGGACTAAACAAGGATTCATATCAGCGAAAGAAATATTTTCTATATTAAAAAAGCATGGAGAATGGGAAAGAATTGAAGGAATCTCACTATTTGATGGTCCTGCCAAGTATTACAAAAATACAGATACAGGACAAAAAGTGGGTATAATCGCTGCTGTGTCAGATCATTTTTGCAACAGTTGCAATAGATTGAGAGTTACGTCTGCTGGTTACTTAAAAAAATGTCTTTTTTCGGACCAAGATTTGCCGTTAAGAGAGCTCATTGCTAATAATGACCGCGATGCATTAAAAATCGCAATATTAAATCATATGGAATCTAAGCCTAAATGCTGGAAAGATATAAAAAAAGGGGACAGTAATATGTCCGCTATAGGAGGTTAGAAAATGTCTGAATACACTCACTTCGATAAACAGGGACACCCAACGTTAGTGGATATAAGTGGCAAAGTAAAAACATTACGCAGTGCTACTGCTGAAGGATGGATTATTTTACCAGATTCAGTTTATACTGCAGTATTTTCCGGTTCTGTAAAGAAAGGAGATCCTTTTTCAATCTCAGAAATTGCTGGGATAATAGGTGCTAAAAATACACCGTCTATTATACCGCTTTGCCATGCAATTAAGCTTGATAAAATAAATGTTAAGTGCAGTTTAAATGCAGAGAAAAAAGCATTGCACATTGTATGTGAAGTTAAAGCCAATGAAAGTACTGGAGTAGAAATGGAAGCTCTGACCGGAGTATCAACTGCAGCTCTCTGTTTTTATGATATATGTAAGGCTCATGACAAGGGAATGATAATAAAAGACATCCGTCTAACTCAAAAAAGCGGTGGAAGAAGCGGAGAATGGACTGCTGAGGGATATTAGATATGAGAATATTAAGGCTTTATGCACCTTCACTTATTGGAGATCATACATTATGTTATGTACATAAGAATATAAATGGAGAGAGTTTCGTTAATGGAACGCCTCTAAAAATAAAATTAGTTTATGCAGGAGAAAAATTAAAGGATAAAGATAAGAAGGATTCATTAATTATAATTGTCTCACGTGAAACAGAACTCAAAGACGGAGATTTTCTTATTTTCAAAGAATATGGCACGCTTCTTAGATGGGACAAAAAAAGCGAACTATTAAAAGTGAAAATACCTGGTTTTTTGAGTGTGTCAACTAAATTCACGGTATGGCTACCATTATGTGTGGCTTTATTAACAATAAGTGATAAGGGGTATCGAGGAGAAAGGATAGATACTTCTGCACCAAAACTCGAAGAACTTGTTTTGTCACAGGGAGGAATCGTCATGGAGCGAGATTTAGTGCCTGATGACATAGAAGATATTGTTGAAAGAGTAAAGCGTTGGTGTGACAAGGGGTATAATCTAATACTCACAACCGGAGGTACTGGCATATCCGCGAGAGATAATACACCTGAAGCACTAATACAACTCGCTGATAAAACAGTTCCTGGTTTTGGAGAAATGATGCGTATGAAAACATCACGTTATTCAAAGCACTCTTTCTTGACACGCGGTTTGGCTGTCGTAAGAGATAAAACTCTAATAATAGCTTTGCCCGGAAGCGAAAAAGGTGCAACTGAGTGTTTTAATGCAATTTCTAGCGGAATAAGACATTCTGTAGAGATTTTAGCTGGCCTAGTTGTGAACTGTTCAAATAGGGACTAATTAATTAATTTAAAGCAATTTGAAAGAAGGAAGGATAAGGATGGTAGATTTAAATAACCTAAAAAAATATGGTATAGATGTCGAAGAGGTTGAGCGTAAATTTAAAAACGATATAGATTTTTATATTAAAAGTATCAAAGAATTTCCAGAAGATAAAAACTTTGAAAAGATGCAAATATATATTAACAATAATGATTATAAAAGTGCATATGAACATGCAAAAATACTAAAAAGAATAGTTGGGACACTACATTTCTACAGTTTTTATAATAACTTGCGGACAATTACAGATCTTTTGCGTCCATGTGAGCCCGTCAATACAACCGAAGCACTATTATCTTTAAAAGCAGATTACGAAAACATATTAAAAGCTATTAGCCTTGTAGGTTAAAATAATAACGACACAAGGGGCAACAACGAGATCAATTTTCCGTTGTTGCCCCTTGTGTTCGATTCTATTGGTAAGTAAAAATGGTGGAGATGATCGGATTTGAACCGACGACCCCTTCCGTGCGAGGGAAGTGCTCTCCCGCTGAGCTACATCCCCATTAAAACTACTGTGGTAGTTTATCACTTACTATTCGCTTGTCAACTTTAAAAAGTCATTCTAGCTTATTTACTCAGAGAGATCCACTAGCTTTGCTTTTACTCCATCAATTAGATTTAACTTGTGTTCTAATTCTTTTGATACTTTTAATTCAGAACACAATTGAAGTATTAATAGTCCTTTAGGAGAACACTTGTCAAGTACATTATTGTGTAATCCCAATCTGACAGAAATAGCACATCCGTATTCCGTTAAAGTTTTTTGTACCTCAATGGCAGTTGATTCTCTTTGCTCAACTCTTATTGCCATGATTTGTAAACAGTTCATCTTTCCATCTCCTTTTTTGTATTGATTTAATTGTAAAAACATAGATAGCCTTGTTTATTTTTTGTTATATTAAAGAGGAATCGGCAGAAATTAAAATGTCCTTAAATTTATGTTTTATATTTATTCCGTTTCAGGCTCAAAGTCTAAATCATTTTCTATCGCACAATCATTACAAACGACGACAGTTTCTCCATCTTCTGTTATTGCCTCATGAAAAAGATCACAACACTCCTTAAGCACCCTGCCACAGATTGTACAGCAAAGCATATACATCCCCTCCTTTGTATATCTTTCACTCGTTTTATCGTATCTATACACAATGAAAAAAATTTGATTTTATTTCTTCCCAATATTATATACATAAGAGCTAAACAATGTAATTTATATTTAAATTTTAATCGCATTATAAAGCTAATATTTTAATTATTAGCTTAGCAAAACATATAGTGAATTGGAAACGAATTGTGTTATATATTGCTAAAATTAAAATTTTAGCAACATAAATTACGCTGTATTAAAAGCAATTAGCTCATTATAGTGTTAAAATTAAATACTGTGATACCTTTCAAGAATAACTTGTCAATAGGTTGTACAGCACTTACCCTTAAACTACAAACAAACGAAATAGAAATTTAAAAACTATAAAAGTAATAAGATAGGGAAACACTAATATTTTATGAAGGAAAAGACATGAGATAAACGTAGTAATTGTAATGTCACACTTTAAATATAAAATAAAAAACAATTCATGCATAAGACTATGTTTTTAGAATGATTATTCGGGAGAGAGTTAACATGAGTGTAAGCGTTGAGAGTTATTACCATATATCAGAAAAACAAAAGCGCTTGGCAGAAATTTATGAAAAAAACAAAGAGAAGGCTATTTTTATTGTGCCTTCAGGTATGGACAGAGAGTATTTATTAGATTTAATTTCTGATAATGGTTCGTTTCTCGAAGAGCGTCCGAAAATTTGGGTTTGGAGCGATCTTTATAATGAGTTAAATATTGTCGCAGAGGTTTCTCCACGACATGTACTAGATCCGACTGATCACCTTTTTATTCTAAAACATCTATTAAACTTATTTGTTAAAGAAACAAAAAATGCTGGGTTGGACTTGCCGCCTGGGGTAGAACGACACGGTTTTGTAAAAATACTTGGGGAAAATATTCGCGATTTGCTCTTAGAAGGAGTGTTGCCGGAAACATTAACAGAGAAGATTAGCGAAACGGAAGGAAACAAAACTTCTCCGGAGGCAATTTTATATCGTCTTTATTCAGATTATTTGTCATATTTAGAAAAAAATAACCTCCTAGACAGTGCTCAGATTGCAACAGAAACGAGTAAGTTGTTAAACAATACCAAAGTGCGTAGCTACTCGAAAGAGCATAAATTTGTTTTTATAGGATTTCTTACATTTACCGGAGGTCAGCTAAATTTAGTAAAACATAGCTTTGACAAAGAGGTAGAAAAAATATTTATATTACCAAATTCCGGCTTAGAATATAGACATGACTCAATAAAACAGATATCAGACTATAAAGGATATAAAGAAAAAACAGCAATAGAAATAAATTATATGGAATTAAATGCTAGTAATGCGTTTTTACAATTTAATGCTATAGCTAGAGAATTGGCATTATGGCTACATGACAAGAGTGATTTAAGTAAAATTGGCGGCTTTACAAGTTTTGGGGATATAGGAATACAAGTACAAGAGAAACGACTAAAAATACTTAAGAGCGCTTTGTCACGCTATAAAATCCCCTATAACCTGCAAGTTCGGGAAAATGTTGGTGAAACCTTATTGGGTGAATTGCCCAAGTTAATATGGAGCGCATATTCAAGTAACTGGGATACACACGAAACACTTTTACTTTTGTCTTCACCCCTCATTCATACTGAAGATTTTAATTTTAAAAACTGCCTAAAATATCATCCGCAAGGTCAAAAAAAATGGGAATTAAATCTTAAAAACCAGGAAAAGATGTTAAAAGTATTTAAGAGAATAATAGGTTTTTGTTCGGAGATTAGGACGGGAGGTTCTCCAGTAACAGTATTGAGCACATGGAGAGATTTTATTTTAGATCTTGATATTACAAATAAAATAGGGCCTTTAGTTTCTACCCAAGTAGAATTAGATTCAGAGATAAAGAATTTTGCGTATAGCATTAGAGAGCTAGAGAGAAAAATAAAAACAGTTGAAAGTTCTGATAAAAATATTAAGGAACTTCTTAATGTGTTTTTGTCGGGTTCGGATGCGATTAATTACATATTGGATTGGAATGAAAATGCCAAACTTCCTATGCCGCTCCAGCAAAATGGCTCGGTTACTGTATATGTAGGCTCCCCTCCTGTATTAGCTGAACATAGGTACTGGATTATGACTGATGTGGACTATGACACATGGCCGGGGAAGTTTAAGGAGTCTCCCCTTTTAAGTGATGAGAATAAAGAAAAAATCAACAATATAACAGTTAGTGATGTTGAAAAAGAAAGTGACGCATTTGTACTATATCTTCCTAACTTACATGACAAAAGAGAGCAAAGAGAATCTCTTTTTAGAAGATTGATAGCGACAGGTGTAGATGGAATAATTTTTACACGCTCTTTAAACGATTCAAATGCCAGGCCCGTAGGCAAAGCACAATTTCTAGAGTCGATAAAAACTAATTATCCCGCTAAAGGGGAAATATTATATCCTTTGTTAAGTTTGACACCTGATAAAAACGAGACATGGTTTTCTGGAGCCGAAGTAAGTGAAGGAGAAAAAAAGATTGACAGGGACAGAATGCCAAGAAAAGTAGAATGGGGAGAAGATTTTTTAGAAAAGACAGTTTCTCTTAGCTCATTAGATGAGTGGATAAAATGTCCTTATCGCTATTGGTGTAAGTCAGTGCTTGGGCTAGAAAAGACAAGGACAGATCTTTTTGATCCTCTGTCTGCCGGTAGTTTTGTACATAAGCTATGGGAGCTTTCTTGGTTGGAATATCAGAAAAATAATAAACAAAGTTTTGTAATTTTAAGCAAGAAATATTGGGATAAAGCAGCTGAAGAATACCCTAACCTAATAAAAGATGGAAGATTAAAAAGACAAGCAGATAGACTTAAGAAACAAGTAGAGTCAGTAGCTTTGTTGCTTGATAAAATTGAAAAAAACATGTCAGGAAGAACAAATGTGGAAATAGAGTCTTGGTTGCCGGAATTAGATGTTGGCGGAGTAAAATTTAGAGGGAGATTGGATAGAGCTGATATATTTGAATCTGAAGATGTGAAACGCATGGTAATTCTTGACTATAAGCTTGGAGATGCAAATAAACACAAAGATGATTGGCAACTTGCTGCATATTCAATAATAAAACAAGGGAAAGGATACCGGCCTATAGGTTACGCTTGGGTAGGGCATAAGAGTGGTACTTTGTGTGGGTATTTTATCGATAATGAAATAAAAGAAGTTTATGAAGCAAAAAACACTAATAAAGAATTAGATGATTTGTTAAAAGAAACAAAAGAGCATATACATGATATGGCGGAATCTATTAAAAAAGGGATATATGAGGCGGATTATAACTCTCTCGCCTGTAGTAGGTATTGTGAGTTTTATACAATTTGCAGAAAAAAAGAAGCTGTTTCTTATGATTTAGAAGAAGGCGAGGATGATAATTTTGGAGGTGGTTGCAATGAATAATACTGTCTTTTTTCGTAACGAGTGGGAGAAGGACAATATTAATGGAACCAGCTCTCAAATAGAAGCAATAAGAAGTGAGAAAAAATTGACAGTTGTAAGTGCTGGAGCAGGAACAGGTAAGACACAAACTTTGTCACAAAGATTTGCTTGGCTGCTGGCCCAGGATCCCGACTGCAAGGTAGATGAAATTCTTGTGCTGACATATACAGAAAAAGCGGCAAGAGAGATGCAGGAGCGGATAAAGAAGACTTTATTGTCTTGGCACGAAAAATCTAGCAGTAATCTTCCGCATTTTAAGCAAAGAATACAGTATATAGATGATGCTCATATTTCAACAATTCATTCTTTTGCAATGAAGGTAATTAGAGAGTCAGGCCTACTACTTGACATAGATCCTGGGGCATCTATTACAACTGCACCGAGTGAAGATTTATGGTGGAAAACTTTTTCAGAATCTCTCGCAGCATTGTCCAATGAAAAACTATTGCAAATATTGAACGATAAGGAATGGCAGGAGCGCTGTGAAGAGCTCTTTAACAATGAATTTTTCAGTGAATTTGTTTCCTTTTATACACCCAAAAAACTAACAAAAATGGCAAAAGATGCATCAGAGAAATTCGGGAGTTATGGAAAAACTCCAGATGAAATATGGAATCAAGACAATTGCGCTCTAATTGAAGATGTAAATAGCCAAAAGAAAATATTTGTGGAAATATGGAACTTGTGGCAAGAAGAAGTCTTTTCAGATGTCTTTGTAAGGGAAGAGCTAATTAATAATCCCTTAAGTTTTGAAAATTTAAAAAATATTATGTTAGATTATTCTGAAGCAGAGTTTTCTAGCGTGTGCCTAGAAACTTTCGCAAAGCAAATATTATACTCAGGATTAGCAAAATTACCTGGAAACTCAAAATTGAAGGATGCAATTGGAAGGATAATATCCTCTATAGAAAATAAAAATTTAAAAACTTGGAGAGATGAGGCCAAAGTCAAGGTGTTGATGGCTTCTATGCCCTCTAATAGTGAAATTGCGTTGTTGTCGCTTTTGAATAAAACTGCAGCGATAGGGTGGCAGTGTTGGGAATCATTGCGAAAGAAAGAAGGCATACTCACCCATAACGACCTAATTCGCTATGCGTCAGATGTTTTAAATAAAAATAAAAAATATGGGGAGAAATTCAAGCATATTTTAGTCGATGAGTTTCAAGATACTGATAGACTGCAGGAGGATATGTTGCAAGCTCTTTGGAAAGATATGGGCAGCACACTTTTCATAGTTGGAGATATAAAGCAATCAATTTATCGTTTTCGTCACGCGGATTTATCAATATTTCAAAAATATATTCGTGAAGCAAAATGTGGTAATGCTCCTAATAGCCTCTATGTAACTCTCGATAAAAGTTTTAGAACACACGATCTTCTTCTTAATAAAATCAATAGCATATTTGAGTCCTTATGGCCAGCAAAAAAAGATGTTACTTGTCCTTTCGAATATGAACCGCTAGTGGGAGCAGAAGGCGATGCTATTTGGTGGGAGAGGCGAAACCAAAACCCCATAAACCCGACTCTTGAAATATTATTAGGTATTGAAGCAAGGGAGCCTTATTTTAATAAAAAAGGCGAAGAAAAATGGGGGAAAAATGAAAATATAAAAGAAATGAGAACAAGATGTTTTAAGGAGTTAGCTGTACGAATAAAGGAAATGATTAATTCAAAAACACAGATTTGGGATAAAGAAATAAAAGAAGATAATAAGTTCAGAGATGTCACGTGGAAGGACTTTGCCGTTCTTGTTCCTTCCAGAACAGTATATTCAGAAATAGAGTGTGCATTCGATGAAATAGAGGTACCATACAGAATTTGCACATCAAAAGATTATTTTGCCAGAGGAGAAGTAGCAGACATAATAAATTTAATTTCACTGCTAACTCAGCCTGAAGACCCATATCTTTTGGCAGGGTGGTTGGCCTCTCCATTTAGTGGAGTAGAGCCTAAAGTAGCAGAAGATACACTGTTTGCAGCTTATCGATTAAAAGTAAAAAGAGAGCCAATAAGGCTGAGTGATGTAGTAAAAGAAAAGTTGCCAGAAGTATGGAAAGAGCTGATGAGACTAAAGGCTATTGCAGATCTTGAAGGGGTAGTAGATCTAATACATGAGATAATAAAAGTTCCACATTATCTGAAAGCCTTTGAGCCTAGAATGAGAAATCGGGTAACAGCGAACATTGTTGCTCTTGCAGATTTGGCAAATGAATATGAATCAGTACAGGGGCGCTCTCTGGTTGGATTGTCAGATTATTTGCAATATGCATCAGTGAACGCAGGGCAAAAAGAAGAACCTACTGTTTTAGACGAAGAGCATGATGCAGTACAAATAATGACAATTCATGCATCAAAAGGACTAGAGTTTCCTATTGTGGCTTTAGTCGGAATTGAAAATGATGTTAAAAAAGTTTCCGGAATCAGTTTATCCTTGAAATATGGCATTCTGTCTCCAGTAATACCAGACTTTCTTTTTTATGAAGATGAAAACTTTGGGAATAAAAATACTGTTTCTGGCATTTGGCATTCAGAAATTGAAAATAAAATGGAGTCTGAAGAGCAAGAAAGACTATGGTACGTAGCTACAACAAGGGCAAGAGAGAAGCTTATACTTTGTGGTACGTTAACGTGCGAAAGTAGTGATAACAAAATATCCGAGCCCAAAGACAACAGTTTTTTAAGTCATTTGTTTAAAGTGGCTAAAATAGAAATACCACAAAGAGAGACAGATGAAAATAAAACACTTGATTTAGCCCACTCTAAATTAGATTTCTGTAATGTTTCATGGCTCACAATAGATAACAGTACAAAAAGATTGACAGCAAGACGAGTAGAGAAACAAATAAAAGCAAAAGCATTAGAATTAAGAGAAGAAGATACGGCCACACTTGCTCGTTTTTCGGCATCTGCTTATGCAATGCTTAGTTGGTGTCCTACTGCCTATCGTTTGGCATATCGACAAGGGAAAGAGATGCTATGGGTTAATAAGAGCGAGGATGGTGTTGGAGGAGCTGATTTTGGAAGTTTAACTCACTGGTTTTTAAGCAGATGGGACTTTGATAAAAATTCTATAAATGTTCTTGTCCCGGATGAAGACGAGTCCGTTTTTAATAATACGCTTAAAAAAATACCCTTAGATCTACAGCCAGAATTCAAATTAAGCAGTTCAAGAAAAAAGATTCGAGAATTGTTATTTAAATTTGCAGAAAGCGATGAAGGGGAAAATCTCAAAATTCTTAATAATAGTAAAGACGGACTTAAACGCGAGACCCCTTTTAGGGTGTACGACAAAGAACTTGTGATGGTAGGCTCAATTGATATATTTTGGGAAAGAGATAACAGTATCCATATACGGGACTGGAAGACTACCAAAGAAAACATTGCACCCACTGAATATTATGACGCACAGCTAGATTTTTACGCTTTTGCTATTTGGAAGTATCGTATAGAGAAAAATATGTTTAAAAACAATGATATTGTTGTAGGGATAAACTATTTAACTAATGATAATGTAAGAGTTAGGGTACTTGATGAAGATAAGTTGCATGCGATAGGTGAAAATGTACATCTTCTATCAAAACTGGCTCTTTCTCATAGATATGACAGAGCGTTGACTAGATGCTCCGTCTGTCCTTGGAGCGAAGAATGTGAAATGTAAAAAAATAAATAAGATGCTGTGTTTACTTGCGCGGCGTATTTTAAAAGGCTCTTGTAGATAAGAATAAATTGACTATAGCCGATTCTATGTGTAAAATTGTTAGGTTATTTTTTTATAGAATATAAGAAATAGTGTATGGAGGGAGGTGGACTTATTGGCAGAAAATTTAGCTGAAGGTATAAGAGAACAAGAAACTATGGCAAAAAAAATAGTAGCTGAAGCCAATGTTGAGTCTGCTAATATATTGGCTACTGCCCAGTCAGACGCAGAACAGCTCATAAAAGCAAATAAGCAGCAGTGTCATAGACAGTGGCGTGAGAAAGTAACAGAAACGGAAAAAAACGCAGATGCCGAGGCAAAAAAAATTTTTGCTGAGGGAGAAGAAGAAGCGAAATTATATTATGATGAAAAAAAAGGCAGCGTAGAAGCTGTGGCAAAATGGTTGGTAAAAGAGGTGGTGGCGTCTTATGGCTCTCACGCAGATGAGTAAGGCTCAAATAGCAGTGCATAAATCTGTAGCTACTAAACTTGCAGAGAAAATACAAGCTTTGGGTTGTTGTGAATTCGTTCCACAAACTGAAGGTAATCTCGATGCAGGGTCAGTTTCTCAGCTACAATCAAAGCTTGCGCATATAGACGAATTATTATCTGATGCAAAATACTTAATGCGCTTACTTGAGCCATATGAAACAGATAAAGGAAGCTCTTTATCGATAATGTTAGGTGATATCCGGCAAATATCGTTGTCTACTCTAGAGGCAAAGGTAGATGAGCAAAAATTTTTAGATCTTTACAACTATGTGAAGGGAAAAGACGACGCTCTTACTTTGTATCATTCAAACGAAACTCGATTGAGAGGATTATTCTCGCAATTAAAACAATTGGAACAGGTGAAATGGCCCTTAGAACTTTTTACAAAGGGCACAGCAACTGTGTTGGGAGAGATTTTTACTGTCTCTAGTGAGTTATCTGATAATTTTAAGAATAAACTTACAAGGGAACTAGGAGACTTCTTTGAGTTACAGGAGCTGTCCCATAAACAAAAAGATTCCGAGATAACTTTTGCTTTGCTTTATAGGAGAGAAAAAGGCGACTTAGTTCAAAGTATAGCTACCGATTTTTCAGCTAACAGAGTCGATGTTCCAAGAGAATTTAATAAAACTGCTCCAGAGGAAAAAATAAAGCTTACAAAAGAAATTGATGAATGTAAGGAAAGAGAGCAAAACGAGAAGGCCTTAATTGCTGCTAAAGCAAATGAAGGCTTAGAAATGATTCGTGATTATACAGATTATTGGAATATAGTCAGAGATAGATTGGTTTCAATGCTTTCAGCATTACCCACAGAAGAGGTTTTAATTTGGTCGCTTTGGCTTCCAACAGCTAAGCTTAGCCTTGTTGAAGCAAAAGTTAAAGAATATGAAAACATGACTGAATTTGCCCTTGTCGAACCCAAAGAAAACGAGATGCCGCCTACGCTACTCAAGAATTCTAAGTGGGCGTCTTGCGTAGAACCCTTAACTCTTATGTATGGTACCCCAACATATGGAAAGGTGGATCCTTCAACACCTATGGCTCCCTTTTTCTTTTTGTTTATGGCCATGTGTTTTGGAGATGCGGGATACGGGTTAATTCTTACGGCTCTTTTCGGCTATATCCTTGTTAAGCATCGCCTAACGCCCATACTGAGGAAGTTTTTTGTTATTCTGACCATAGCTATGACTCTAACAATTTTTGTTGGTGCAGTCACAGGGTCTTGGTTTGGTGATAGTATAACTGCGTTTTCCTTTTTACACCCTCTAATACCCATTAAAGATGCACTACAATTTTTAGACCCTATGAATGACCCAATGACTTTTCTTATAATTTCTTTATCACTTGGTTTTGTACATATCATCTTTGGACTAATAATAGCTATGTATGCAAGCTGGAAAGAGGGAGATAAAGTCGCTGCTATTTTTGTCCATGCCGGCTGGATTGTTTTTCTTGTTTCTTTAGTCGTAATGGGCATGGCTATGGGTGGAGTTATAAATGAAGCTTTTCTTGCGCCATCTAAAATATTATCTATAATTTCGGTAATACTGCTTATAGCAACACAAGGACGAGAAAAAAAGAATATTTTTTCAAGATTATTATCAGGAGTCTTAAGTTTATATAATGTAACCGGTTATCTTGGAGACGTACTTAGCTACAGTAGACTACTTGCTTTAGGCTTAGGTTCAGCAGCTGTCGGTATGGTTATAAATCTACTCGGGACTCTTGTAGCAAGTACCCCCTATGTGGGAATATTCTTGGCAGCACTAATATTTATAGTAGGACACACTTTTAGCATCCTTGTTAATTTGTTGGGAGCATTTGTGCATTCATTGAGGTTACAGTATGTAGAGTTTTTTGGAAAGTTCTTTGACGCAAAGGGAAAGGACTTCGTTCCTTTAACTTATGTCCCAAAATATTCGCGTCTTACAAGCGAAGTTGATGTAACGATCTAGCTATATTATGTAAATATTAATTAGATAAAAAATTAACACATATTATTAGGGAGGTTTTATTAATTATGGAAACAATTCTTGAAACAATGGCCACGCAACTTGGTCCAATGCTGGTAATACTCGGTGCAGCTCTGGCAGTTGGAATTGCAGGCACTGGATCTGCAATGGGAATCGCGATAGCAAACGAAGCAGCAGCAGGTGTTATGACAGAAGATCCTGACAAGTTCGGATATTGCTTAGTCCTTCTGGCTCTTCCTGGAACACAGGGTATTTATGGCCTTCTTGTCGCGGTTTTAGCTCTTCAAAAAGCAGGATTGCTTGGTGGTGCTGCCGTTGCTATAACTCTTTGGCAAGGCCTAGGAGTTCTTTTTGCGTGTCTTCCAATAACAATAGTTGGATATTATTCGGCAATATGGCAGGGTAAGTCCTCAGCTGCCACTATCCTTATGATATCAAAACGTCCCGAACAGATAGGAAAGGCAGTTATTCTGCCCGCTATGTGTGAAACATATGCTGTTTTTGGGCTTCTTGTAAGTATTTTGATGCTCAACGGCATAAGTTTTTAATTGGAAAAGTAGGGAAACTATGTCTTTAGCACAGCTCACAGAAAAAATAAAAAACGATGCATATCGGGAAGCAGAAGAAGTTCTAGCTAAAGCAAGGTCTAAAGCCTCCGAAATAATTGAGCATGCCAATAAAGAGAACGCTGCAGTAAAGGAATCTTTTGAGAAGCGTTTTGAAGAAGAAATGCCTAAAATCTTCAAAAGACGCGAAATAGTAGCAAATATCGACGTTAAAAAGAGAAAGCTACTTTCAAAACGTACATTAATACAAGATGTGTTCGATGAGGCTCTTAATAAAATGAAGGCTTTTAATAAAGAGGACTATCTAGAACTTTGCAATTCACTTCTTAAGAAGTCTGTTGTCACAGGTGATGAAGAAGTGTTAATTGGAGAAAACGAAAAATTTGTTGATGAGGCATGGATTAACGCATACAACAAAAAAAACAACACAAACCTTATTTTATCAAAAGAAATAGCCAATATCTCAGGCGGATTTATTTTGAAGAGGGATAAGATTAGAACTAATTGCTCTTGGGATATGCTTATACAAGTTGCTCAGGAGAAAAAAGAATCTGAAGTTGTTAAACGTTTATTTCCACCAAAAGAGTAAGGAGGTGTTCTGATGTCTCAACACGATGCGTACGGCTATGCTGTTGCACGAATTCGGGCGATGGAACATCAACTTCTCGATTCCAGCGTATTACAGAGAATGATTGACGCAGAAGATCTGGAGACGGCATTCAAAATATTGGGTGAGACATCCTATTCGACTACGTTAACGTTAAATAGTGGAGTTTATGATTTTGATAAATTATTAGAATCTGAACTTAAGTCGAAGTATAGCGAAATAGAATCGTTTATACCGGAGAAGAGACTCATAGATTTGCTTCGTTATCAATATGATTTTCATAATGTAAAAGTATTGATTAAAAGTGCTTTTAATGTTGAAAAAGGTGGTCAGAAGAGGTGGGACTTTCTCACTTCGCTTGGTTCTTTCTCAGTAGAGAGCTTAATCAATGATATTGAACTGGAAGAATACAAATTTCTTCCATTTGACCTCAATAATTTATTGCCAAAATGTATAGCTATTTGGGAGCAAACTAACAATATCTTAGATGTCGAGCGTTTGTTGGATGATAGGATGTATCAAGTTATGTTAGAGACGGCTAAAGAGCTTGATATGCCAGAAACCTTAAGCTGGATACGAAGCAGAATAGACGGAGAAAACATAAGAGCTCTTCTAAGGTTAAAGCGTTTTAATTATGATGCATCAAACGCTCTATTGTTTATGCATTTAGGTGGGAAGATTGACGTTAATTCACTTGTTGCACTCATAAATGAGCCTTTTGAAAGTTGGAAGAGGTTCTTTGAGTATACGGAATATGGTCTAACAATCAATAGCATCGATGCTGGCGGCACATTCTCCGATTTAATACTGTCTCTTGAAAAGGTTTTGGATGACTATTATACGCACAAGCTTGCCGCAAGTCGCTATTCATATAATGCCCCTGAGAATATATTGGCGTATCTTTGGGACAAGGAAATGGAAGTAAAAAATGTACGTATGATTTTGGTTGCAAAGACCAGTGGTGGAAATAAAGAACAATTGAGGAGGTTGCTGCGTAATGTCTAAAGTGAATAAAATGTCTATGGCTGCCCTTGGAAGTTATGACAGCATGCTACCCTTTAAATCTATTGGTCTTGATGATACTACTATCAATGAGGAGAGCCGTGATGCAATAGTTATGCTAATTGATAAAATAGCACGACAGAACTTTGCGGTACTCTTCGTAGAAGAATCAATATATAAAGATAACCATGAAGCAATAAAAGAGATAAGCGAATTTAATGATATTTCAATAATACCCGTTCCCAACCAAAGAGGATCCATAGGCATAGGGCTCGCTTCAATAAGACAAAATGTTGAACGTGCTGTAGGCATGGATATCTTTGGAGTTAAATGAAAAAGATGGAGGCGATGTAATTGGCTATACCAAACGCCGTTACAGGTTTCATCGCAAAAATTTCCGGACCTCTTGTTATCGCTAAAGACATGGCCGGAGCCTGCATGTTTGACGTTGTAAGAGTTGGTAATGCAGGACTTGTCGGTGAAATAATTGAACTAAAAGATGATACTGCATCCGTGCAGGTTTATGAAGAAACTTCAGGCCTTACCCCTGGAGAACCGGTTGTAAGCACAGGAGAGCCACTTAGCGTAGAGCTCGCACCTGGACTTATTGAAGAGTTTTTTGATGGGATACAACGTCCACTGGAAGCTATCCAGAATGAAGCAAAAAGTCCTTATATATTGCGTGGTATTAATGTTCCTGCAGTAAATAGGACAAAAAAATGGGGCTTTGTTCCATCAGTAGAAGTAGGGACTGAAGTTGTTGCAGGTGATATTATTGGTTCTGTTGCTGAAACAGAATTGGTGGATCACAAAATTATGATTCCACACGGAATCGTTGGAAAAATAAAAAACATCAAGCAGGGAGATTTTACCGTTGAAGAAGTCATTGCTGTTGTAACTGATTCAAAGGGTAAAGATTACGATATTAAACTCTTGCAGAGATGGCCAGTACGTCAGCCGAGACCAGTAATCAAAAGGCTAGCTCCTGAGGTCCCACTTACGACAGGACAGCGTGTCATTGATACTTTGTTTCCTATTGCCAGAGGTGGAACAGCTTGTGTGCCTGGTCCTTTTGGTTCAGGTAAAACAGTTATACAGCATCAGTTGGCCAAATGGGCAGATGCACAAATAATTGTTTATATAGGCTGTGGAGAACGAGGCAATGAAATGACGGACGTTTTGCTTGAGTTCCCTGAGCTAGAGGACCCCAGATCAGGACAGCCATTAATGAAGAGAACTTTACTTATAGCGAACACATCAAATATGCCTGTTGCTGCTAGAGAAGCATCTATTTACACGGGGATAACAATTGCTGAATATTTTAGAGATATGGGATATTCTGTTGCTTTGATGGCGGATTCAACATCACGTTGGGCAGAAGCGCTTCGTGAAATGTCTGGTAGGCTTGAAGAAATGCCAGGAGAAGAGGGCTTCCCTGCTTATTTAGGTACCAGACTGGCGACTTTCTATGAAAGAGCGGGGCGTGCAATTTGTTGTGGACAAGATAGTAGAGAAGGCGCTGTAACGGTTATAGGTGCCGTATCTCCTCCAGGAGGCGACCTTTCTGAACCAGTAACTCAAAATACTCTTAGAGTTACAAAAGTATTTTGGGGGCTGGATTCGCAACTCGCTTATCAGCGACATTTCCCCGCAATAAATTGGTTATCAAGCTATTCACTGTATGCAAAGCTTCTGGGTGAGTATTGGGATAATAAATATGATGGGGAATGGAGTAAGTTACGCATCGATGCGATGACTTTTCTAGAGGAAGAGGACCAGCTTAAAGAAATCGTCAGGCTTGTTGGAATTGACTCTCTTTCTAGAGAAGAGAGAATGGTTCTGGAAACCTCAAAGTCAATAAGAGAAGACTTTTTACATCAAAACTCATTTCACGAGATAGACACGTATGCATCTATGGATAAGCAGTTTAGAATGCTTCGCATAATTTTAACTTTCCACGACATGGCCATGCAAGTATTGTCTCGCGGAGGAAATTTAAAATCAGTGATAAACCACCCTATTCGTGAAGAGATTGCAAGAATGAGATATATTTCGGAAGAAGAGCTTGATAAAATTTCCGATTTAGAGAAAACGATTAAAACAGAGCTTGGTAAACTTGGAGTACCCGGAGGTGATCATGATGTTGCCTAAAGAATATAGAACTATATGCGACCTGGCCGGACCCCTTATGTTGGTTGAAAAGGTTGAAAACGTGTCATATGATGAACTTGCAGAAATACGTCTTGCTACAGGAGAAAAAAGAACAGGTAGAGTACTTGAAATTACAGAAGACAGAGCTTTAGTACAAGTCTATGAAGGCAGCACAGGAATAGATGTAGAAAGCTCTCAAATACGTTTTCTTGGAGACGTATTAAAGCTTCCTGTTTCAGATGATATGTTGGGACGCGTCTTTAACGGACGAGGGGATCCAATTGATGGAGGTGCACCCATAATACCTCTAGATTTGTTAGATGTTAATGGGAACCCAATTAACCCTTTTTCACGTGATTACCCTTCTGAGTTTATCCAAACTGGTATTTCCGCTATTGACGGAATGAATCCGCTTGTAAGAGGTCAAAAACTACCGATATTTTCCGGAAGTGGTATGCCTCACAGTCAGATGGCGGCGCAGATAGCTAGGCAGGCCAATGTTATAAGTGGACATGCTAACTTTGCAGTAGTTTTTGCCGCAATGGGGATTACATTTGAAGAAGCATCATTCTTTATGGAAGATTTTAGAAAAACTGGAGCTGTAGAGCGCACAGTCATGTATGTGAACCTTGCTGATGACCCTGCTATTGAACGTATTTCTACTCCACGACTTGCATTGACTGCGGCAGAATACCTTGCTTTTGAGAAGGGAATGCACGTACTTGTCATTTTGACTGACCTTACAAACTATTGTGAAGCACTTCGTGAAATATCAGCTGCTCGTAAAGAAGTGCCTGGTCGTAGAGGCTATCCTGGCTATTTATACACTGACTTAGCTACAATGTATGAAAGAGCAGGAAGACTCCGTGGAAAAGAAGGTTCAATAACACAGTTGCCTATACTGACTATGCCCGAAGACGACAAGACGCACCCGATACCTGACCTTACAGGATATATTACAGAGGGACAAATTATTCTTGCACGTGGTCTCCATCGTAAAGGGATATACCCCCCTATTGATGTCATGCCGTCGTTGTCTCGATTAAAAGATAAGGGAATAGGTAAGGATAAGACTAGAGAAGATCATGCAGATCTCACTAATCAGCTTTTTGCAGCTTATTCGCGAGGAAAAGAAGCAAAAGAACTGGCTGTTATCCTTGGAGATAGTGCTTTGTCTGAGGAAGATAAAGCATTCGCAAAATTTGCTGATAGATTTGAAAACGAATATATCCGCCAAGGAGAATACGAGAATAGAAGCATAGAGGAAACCCTTCAACTTGGTTGGGAACTGCTGACAATAGTCCCAACAAAGGAGCTTAAAAGAGTCAGAGACGAATATGTCGAAAAATATTTACAACCTTTATTAAATTTAGAAGGGGAAAAGACTCAATCTACTGTAAATGAGTAAGGAGGGGTTGATATATGGCAAAAGTACTTAATGTAAACCCTAATAGGATGGAGTTATCCAAGCTCAAAAAGAGTCTTGTCGTAGCAAAAAGAGGGCATAAATTATTAAAGGATAAACAAGATGCCCTGGTTAAGGAATTCTTAGTAAGAGCTAGAGCTGTTTACCAGTTGCGGCAGAAAATAGAAGAGGAATTAGCCTTATGTTATGCAGGATTTTTATTAGCTAGAGCACAGACTTTGCCTCAAATGCTTGAGCAGACTTTGATGTCAACCAGTGGTGATATGAGGGTAGATGTTAGTTTCGCCAACGTAATGAGTGTACGTGTTCCAAAGTTTAGCTTACCCAAACAAGAAATTGAACTGAATTACGGTTTGGGCGCTTCTCCCGGAAGTCTTGACGTTGCTCTTGAACAATTCTTGTCTCTTATGCCAAAGCTGGTAGAACTTGCAGCAGAAGAAAAAGCGGTTAATTCTATGGCACTTGAAATTGAAAAAACAAGGCGTCGTGTAAATGCACTTGAACATGTAATGATACCAAACACTACAGAAACGATTCGTTCAATAGCAATGAAATTGGACGAAGCAGAGCGATCAACATTATCAAGACTTATGGTCATAAAAGATATTGTCAGAGCTCACTAAGTTTTAACAAAAGAAATAATATAAAAAGTAGCGACAGATTATTTTTTAATCTGTCGCTACTTTTATGTCCTTTATGTGAAGCGTAAAATAGCACTTTTATTGATATTCATTTATTTGGTCGGGATGAGAGGATTCGAACCTCCGACCCCCTGCTCCCAAAGCAGGTGCGCTAACCAGACTGCGCTACATCCCGAGACTGAAAGATTATAACACTAATTTAAAAAAATAACAGTATGTGAAAATCAATAATTCTCAATAATATCTATTTCAGAGGGTGTCAATTTATATAGTTTGTATATTACATTATTTAATTCTTTTTCAGTTGATCGGATTTTATCAATCGAAATTTTTCTTTGATTATCTCTAGATATTGAATACATACTACTAAGTTCTCTCGCACATCGTTCAATAAGTATTTTTTGCTTTACAGAAAAAGAATTAGTTCTGCTTATTTTTCTTATTGGTAATTTTAAAAGCAGGGACAACTTAAGCTCAAAATGATCGTTTAATAGCTTATTTGCAGTATTCCTGAAGTAAAAATCTAGAAGTTTAGAGTTTAATAGGCCTAGCAAATAATAATCATTGCAAGCGATAATTATAGTTTTATCATTAGAAAGGTATTTGTTATTGTCTATAGTTGCTGAGAGCTTTTTTACAATTGTAGGGCAGATAATCTTGATCTCGTCAAAAAGATGACAATATTTACAGGATCTCAGTTCCCACCAATAATCTCCCTTATCACTACGTCTTCTAGCTTTTTCTTCAAAATTTGCAAGATGTGTAGCTACTGAAGGATGGGTTTCTATTAACCAATCAATAGGGTCTTTTGTGCCTCTTGATTTGTTTGTGTAGCCTTTAGGCATAAATATGACATGCTTATTTGGGGATGCTTCCTCATATCTTTTTATATCTCTACCTGATAATATAGGACGTAATATTTTTGCAGCACAAGCTTCGTTGTACTTGAAATCATCTGCAATTTTATTGCTTACTATGAAAGCTTTATTTAACCCCGTCAAAATACCTCTAAAAATTTTCTTATCAGAGTATTCTGATAAAGGAATAACGTCAGAATGTTCTAGCTTATTTATTAAGTTACTTATCTTTGTAGATGTAAAATTCCAGCTCTCTTTAGATAAAAATGATTTGTCTATAACCTGAGCATAATCTTGCACATAATTAGATATATTGTTGCAGTCGCTATCAAAGACATTTGTAATGCTTAGTTGTTCAGAAGGAGTGCTATTGTCTGCTATAAGTAGCGATAATGGCGTAGATAAGCCGGCTAGTGGCCTTATATGGTCATAATTAACCAATGTTATTATATTTTTAGAGAGAAAGAACTTCCTAAGAGGTTGTCCATATTCTGAAAGCATCCACTTATTAGACATTATCAGTCCTAGACATCCCACGTCTTTTATCATGTCAAAAGCTCTTTCTGCAAAGAAACAATATAAGTCTGAGCTTGTCGAATGAGAATAATAAGAAACAAGTTTGTCTTTTATCACGGAAAAAAGCTCTTGTCGCATATGAGTAGGATTAGTAATAATAATGTCAAACTTTTTACCATGGAACAAATCTTCAATTAAAATGTTTCCCCAAACCATATTACTCCTTTTTATAGAAGTAGCTGGATAATTTAAAAGCAATGCAATTCTAAGAGTTTCTAACGCACTAAGATCAAAATTAGTTGTATATAAGGAATTAGAAAAAAAATCGCAGAGATAATCTATTTCTTTTCTCTCTGTATTCTTCGATAAGAAAGAGTTTAAAGCTAATCTAATTTTTGAAATGATATATGACATAGTTATAATAATTTCACCAGAACCAGATGAAATATCACAAAATTCCATATTCTCTAGTACTTTTTCTACTTCATTCGCTTTAGAAGCCAAAGGAGAGCCGGTTGTGTATAATTCTTCAAACTGAAAGTCGTTTGTTGTAATTGAGCAACAGTTTCTAATGTAATTTTTTAGGGTTTGTGTACACATAAAATAAAGTATATCTTTAGGTATTTTTACTTTAAAGAATGTTGGAGAAGCAATAAAATATTCTATGTATTCTTCTCCAGAAGAGGGGAGTATCGCTGTAAAAGCGGAAGTAACGGAATAATTAAAGAGATAGTCTCGGATAAATTCGCAGACATCTTCGCTTGAATCAGATAAAGATACCCCAACTTGTGTTTTTATGAGCAATATTTCTATACTTGTAGTTCCTTCCGGTAAAACTACCTTGCCTATTAGTTGACAGGAAGAAATTTTATCCTTAAATTGCTCTTTAATAAAATTTCCAGAACGAATCCAAGTTTCATCTTCGGAGATTTTATTTATATAAGATGAAAGAGTGGCAATATAGCTTGATAAATTAAATGATTTTACATGATGTTTTTTATGAATAACACAGTTATCATCTAAATTCCACATTCGGGATGGCCTCCAGTAAATATTTTTGTTAAGTATATAATGAAAAATAAAAAAACAATATCCTTATTATAGATTATAACTGCCCAGATTATTTCTTTCTTTTTAAATCAAGACTTGACAGTTTAAGCCGCAGATTGTATTATCCATTTTGTTATTTTGCGGAAGTAGCTCAGTTGGTAGAGCGATGGCCTTCCAAGCCGTAGGTCGCGGGTTCGAGTCCCGTCTTCCGCTCCATAGTGAACAAACCCACGAGACATGTCTCGCGGGTTTTTTTATTATTAAAATGTTATTCGGCTTATGTTAACAAAAATTGTATAACGTCTATTATAATTAAGTTGAAATAGATTCCATTAATTAGCGTTATATAGTAAAGGAATAGGATTTAATATAAAAGTATTCTTAAAATAGTTTTTATACGTGTGGTGACAGTATGTGATTAAAGATATTAACCTTTTATCTGGAGAAAAAATACAAAGTACCGGTGTGAGGCAGGGTTGGTGGAACTCCGAAGGGTTAGTAATGGCTATTTCCGGCGGTGCTGATTCTGTCTGTATGCTTTGGTTACTTAAAAACTTCTATAAAGGGAGATTAGTGGCAGCACACTTAGATCACACGACAAGGAATGGACAATCACACGAAGATGCTAGTTTTGTTTTCAATCTTTGTGAGAGGTGGGGAATAAAATGTTACGTGAAACGACTAAAAGTATATGAAGAAAGATTAGCGGGTGAATCTTTTGAAATGGCTGCTAGGCGTGAAAGGTATACATTTTTTAACGAAGTTGTAGAAAAAGAAAAGTTATTTTTTATTGCAGTGGGGCATTCTGCAGATGATGTCGTAGAGACTCAGCTGATGAATCTATTTAGAGGCACTGGTCTTCCTGGATTACGTGGAATTCCTCCAGTCAACAGAAATATAGTTCGGCCTATAATAAATTTTAGAAGAAGCGAACTAAGAAAAGTCTTGAAACAGAATAATATCTCCTGGAGAGAAGATTCAAGCAATGAGGATTCCAGTTATCTAAGAAATAAAATAAGGAATGAACTTATCCCATGGATACACGACAACGTAAATAAAAATTTTGAAAGTGTCATGTTAGGGTTGGCAAAACAAATTGAGGTCGAATTATCCGAACGCTCCAAACGTACTGCAAATCTTCTTGATAAAGTATCGTTTTTGCTGCCTCCTTCACTAGTTTCATGGCACAGTAATAAAATAAAGAAAATTTCAAAAGAAGAATTAGCCGATATTTTACGTATGCAAGGAAATAGATTGCAACTTCCGACTTTATCGAGGAAAAGAACAGAGGAACTCGTGCTTTTACTTAAGAAAGGCGGGTTTTGGCGCTTTCAATGGGCAAGAGATATAGAAGTTTGCTATTCAGAAAGAGGTATTGGCTGGTTACATAGAAAAGATGTAGAAGAATCATTAAATAAAAATAATAAAATAACAAAAAATGAAATGCTTCCGTGGTGGGCTAGATAGCACAGTATATGTTACTATAATTAATGTTTTGTAAAATAAGAGTTTTAGCGAAGGAGTTTTTAATAGTGGACTATAAAGTGGGAGAAATACTGATTTCAGCAAAAGAAATACAGTATAAAATCAAAGAAATTGCAGCTAGAATTCGCAAGGATTACTCTGGAGAGGAATTAGTTTGTATTTGTGTATTAAAAGGGGCCTCGGTCTTTTTCACAGATCTTCTTAGAGCAATCGGTCCTGAGGTCGATATAAGAATGGAATTTCTTACGATTTCATCATATGGACTATCTACAAAAAGCAGTGGAGTTGTACAGATACAGCAAGATATAAGCACTGATATATCTAACAAAAACGTTCTTATAATAGAAGATATCATAGATACGGGGGTATCTCTTGCATATTTAAAAAAACTTTTTAACACAAGATCTCCCAAAAGTTTTGAAATGTGTGTGTTGCTTGATAAGAAAGAGTGCAGAACGACGCCTGTTCAAATAAAATATTCAGGTTTTATCATCCCCAATAAATTTGTAGTGGGTTACGGATTAGATTATGCGGGAAAATTCCGCCATCTGTCTTCTTTACATATAGTTGAGCCGATTTTATAGAAAATAGTTATTGGTCGAAAGAGAGGAATCACGGTTTGAAGAAAACTTCCAGAAATATAGGTATGTATATATTATTGATTGTACTTGCAGTAGCTTTAGTAAGTAACTTTCTAAATCCTGAAATAAAAAATATACAAGAATCAGAAGTAACTTATTCACAGCTTCTTAAAGAAATAAAATCCGGAAATGTTGCAAGTGTAAAAATTGAACAAGAAAAGATTAAAGGTACGTTTAATAATGGAGAAAAGTTTATAACTCACACAGTTGACCTATCTGATTCAGCTAGATTAGCTATGTATTTCAGTGAGAACGGTGTGGATGTTGAGGTCATTCCTCCTAAAAAAACTTCTTGGTTGGCCACGCTTTTGACCGCATTGTTGCCTCCACTACTTTTAATTTCAGTTTGGATTTATTTTATGTACAACATGCAGGGTGGAGGAAGCAAGGTCATGGGCTTTGCCAAAAGCAAAGCGAAAATGTTTCTGGACAATAAACCGAAGGTCACGTTTGATGATGTCGCCGGATGTGATGAGGCTAAAGAAGAATTAGAAGAAGTTGTAGAATTCTTAAAATCTCCGGACAAGTTCACAAAACTCGGAGCAAGAGTCCCCAGAGGAGTACTTTTATTAGGAGCACCTGGTACTGGTAAAACCCTCCTTTCAAGAGCGGTTGCCGGAGAAGCAAACGTTCCATTTTTTAGCATAAGTGGTTCGGATTTTGTGGAGATGTTTGTTGGAGTAGGAGCCGCAAGGGTTAGAGATCTTTTTGAACAGGCCAGAAAATTTCAACCATCTATAATATTTATTGATGAAATTGACGCGGTGGGCAGACACAGAGGGGCGGGACTAGGAGGAGGCCATGACGAAAGAGAGCAGACTCTAAATCAACTTCTAGTTGAAATGGATGGTTTTGAAGAAGGAACAGGCGTAATCCTTATAGCTGCAACAAATAGACCTGATATTCTTGACCCAGCACTGTTGCGCCCCGGCCGCTTTGATAGGCAAGTAGTGGTTGATGCCCCAGACTTAAAAGGAAGAAGCGAAATTCTTAAAGTTCATCTTAAAAATAAAAAGGTCTCTAAAGACGTAGACTTAGATGTTTTGGCACGTAGAACACCGGGTTTTGTGGGAGCAGATATAACAAATTTAGTTAATGAAGCTGCTCTTCTATCGGCAAGAAGAGGTAAAAAGAGACTAGAAATGCCCGAATTTGAAGAAGCAATAGACCGTGTTATAGCTGGGCCTGAACGTAGAAGTAGAATTATAAGCAAAAAAGAGCGCGAGATAATTGCTTACCATGAGGTCGGACACGCATTGGTAGCAAGTAAGATCGAGGGATCAGATCCTGTACATAAAATATCAATTATTCCAAGAGGGCATATGGCACTGGGTTATACCTTGCAATTGCCGGAAGAAGATCGGTTCTTAATTTCGAGACAAGAACTTTTTGATAAAATAACAATCTTATTAGCAGGTCGTACTGCAGAGTCCCTGCGTTTTGGAGACGTAACCACCGGTGCTTCTAATGATCTCAAAAGATCAACACAGATAGCCAGAGAAATGGTTACTCAATTTGGCATGAGTGATAGGCTGGGACTAGTTACTCTGGGCAAAAAAGAGCACGAAGTTTTTCTTGGAAGAGAACTTGTGGAAGACAGAAATTATAGTGAAGAAGTGGCTTATGCGATAGATCAAGAAGTGCGCTCTATAATTGATGAAGCTTTTAACAGAGCAAAAAAGATACTTGAAGAAAATAATGATAGGCTTGAAAACATAACCGCCCTCTTACTTGAAAAAGAAGTGTTGGATGGAGATTTGCTTGTAGATTTGCTTGAATATCCGCAAAAAGAAAAACAAGAGTTGGAAAGCAAGAATAATTCTGAATCTCAGAAAAGTGAGCTTTCAGAAGAGGCTTAATGTTTTATTTTTCTTCAATAGAATAGAGTCATAATGTGTGTATAAAAACAGGTATAACATGCAATTTAAGCTAATTCTTTTTGATATAATATCATAAGGGACGCTCGGGATTTCCCGGGCGTCTTAAATTTTTAGTTAGGATGAGACAATGGAATATTTGTTTAATTTAAAAAGTCCTTGGCCAATGTCTAAAGATCAGGCTAAAGCGGTTGAAAAACTTGTAAAAGGATTTAATCTTCCCAATACAAAGCAAACTCTTTTGGGCGTCACTGGTAGCGGAAAAACGTTTACTATGGCAAACGTTATACAGCAGCTACAACGCCCAACACTAGTTATGGCTCATAACAAAACGTTAGCAGCGCAGCTATATAGCGAGTTCAAAGAGTTTTTCCCAGACAATTCCGTTAATTTTTTTGTGAGTTACTATGATTACTATCAGCCTGAAGCCTACATGCCCGCACAGGATATTTATATTGAAAAAGATGCTTCTATTAATGAAAGAATAGAAAAACTGCGACTAGCAACAACAAAGGCATTGTTAGAAAGGCGGGATGTAATTGTTGTGGCAAGTGTTTCCTGTATCTACGGTTTGGGAAAGAAAAAAAATTATGAGGATGCAATTTTTAGATTTGCTGTTGGAGAACAGTGGAATCGAAGAGCTTTTATGAGTCGACTGTTACAAAACTATTATCAACGTAATGATATGGTTCGCGAGCCGGGAGTTTTTTCTAGTAGGGGTGAGATTATTGAAATATATCCAGCCTATAGCGATAGTATTATTAGGGTTCTATTCTTTGATGACGAAATTGAGAAAATAGAAGAAATAGATGCGATTACTGGAAAAATACAGAATTCGAAACAGCAAGCTGGAATATTCCCAGCACAACACTATGTGACATCTTCAGATGCAATTGAAAAAGCATCTGAACTTATAGAAGAAGAGCTAAAACAGTCCATAAGTAATTTTAATGCAGCAAATAGACCTCTTGAAGCTGAAAGAATAAAATTAAGGACAAAATACGATTTAGAGATGCTTTTAGAAGTCGGGTACTGTTCCGGTATTGAAAATTATTCAAGATATTTGGATGGAAGACAGCCAGGTGATACACCGGGAACTCTTATGGATTTTTTCCCTAATGATTTTCTTGTTTTTGTTGACGAATCACATATAACATTACCTCAAGTAAGGGGTATGTATAACGGAGATAGATCTCGTAAGGAAACTCTTGTTGAACACGGGTTCAGATTGCCTTCTTGCCTTGACAACAGACCATTAAAATGGGATGAATATGTTCCCTTTCTTAAAAGTGCTCTTTTTGTTTCTGCAACACCTGGAGACTATGAGTATGAGAACTCACAGCAAGTTGTTGAACAAATAATTCGTCCCACTGGAGTTGTTGATCCTATTGTTGAGGTTCACAATGCAACTGGACAGATAGATGATTTAATCGAAGAAATTAGACCAATAATTAAAAAAGGAGAAAGAGTACTTGTTACGACTCTAACGAAGCGTTCCTCGGAAGATTTAGCTGAATATTTGGCCGAATTAGGAATAAAAGTCCGCTATATACACTCAGAACTAGATACTTTTGAGAGGGCGGAGCTTCTGCGTGATTTAAGGAGAGGAGATTACGCAGTATTAGTTGGTGTTAACTTATTAAGAGAAGGAATAGACCTCCCTGAAGTTTCTTTAGTAGCAATACTTGATGCGGATAAGGAAGGGTTCTTGCGCTCGCACCGCTCGTTAATACAAATGATTGGCAGAGCCGCAAGGAATGAGGCTGGCAAAGTAATTTTGTATGGAGATAAAATTACCGGCAGTATGAATTCTGCAATAAAAGAAACAGAAAGAAGACGTATAAAACAGATAAAATATAATGAACTGCATGGCATTATTCCAAGTACAATAACCAAAGAAATAAAAGACTTGCTTCCAACAGAACTTATTGAAGACGAGACTCTCGAAGGTAGAGTAGCGGAGGCTTCTTCCAAAACTAAAAGCTACAGTATTCGTGAATTAGAGAAAAAAATGTGGTCATCAGTTGAAGAACTTGATTTTGAAAAAGCAGCTGAAATCAGAGATTTAATTGTGCATTTGAAAGGTGAATCTGAAAGTGAAACAGGTATTAAAAATTACAGGCGCTCGCCAAAACAATTTAAAAAACATCGACGTAGAAATACCTAAAAACGAGCTTGTTGTGATAACTGGACCTTCTGGCTCGGGCAAATCTTCTTTAGCATTTGATACAATTTATGCTGAAGGACAGAGACGTTATGTTGAGTCGCTTTCTTCTTATGCGAGGCAATTTTTAGGTGTATCAGAAAAACCAGATGTAGATGATATAAGAGGATTATCTCCGGCCATTTCTATTGAACAGAGAGGAACAAGCCATAATCCTAGGTCAACGGTAGGAACCGTAACTGAAATCTATGATTATTTAAGATTGCTTTTCGGAAGAGCTGGAATCCCACATTGCCATCAATGCGGCAAAATTGTTCATCGTTACAGCATTGATGAAATAACAGATAGAATTTTTCGAGAATATGACGGAAAACCAATAGAAGTTCTATCCCCAATTATACGAGGACAAAAGGGTGAATACAAAAATTTATTGCTAAAACTTCAGCAACAAGGATATTTAAGAGCCCGTATTGACGGAACTCTGTTATGGCTAGAGGAAGAGATTGAACTTGATAAAAATAAACGACATTCAATCGAATGTGTAATAGATAGACTCAGAGTCAAAGAAGAAAATCGTCCGCGTCTAGCAGAATCAGTAGAAATATCAATGAAACTGTCTGGTGGGTTAGTGTTACTGGTCTCAGGAAATATGCCGGACTTACTTCTTACAGAAAAATATATCTGTCCAGACTGCGAAATAAGTTTGCCCGACATTGAACCCCGATTATTTTCTTTTAACAATCCTTTTTCTGCATGTCCTGAATGCTCTGGCCTCGGCAATCATGTCTATTTTTCTGAAGAATTAGCAGTAAACCCTGATTTACCTTTAGCCCATGGAGGTTTTATCCCTTGGAAGACAGTTAAATATATGGTTGAGAGAGCGGAATTAATTGCAAAACAAAACGGTTGGGATATTTCTAAGCCATTTAAAGAGCTTCCTCAAAATGCACAAGACATTTTGATAAATGGTTCTAACGAGTCGATTCCTTTGACCTTTACATCTTACAAAGGTGAGCACGAGTACAACGGGAGGTACATAGGATTAATACCGTGGCTTGAAAAAAGATTTAATGAGACTGAGTCTGAAACATATAAAGATGAACTTCTCCGTTTTCAAATAGAGGATGAGTGTAGCGTGTGTCACGGATCTCGCTTGAGACCCGAAGCATTATCAGTCTTACTTGGTGGTTATAATATTGCTCAACTTACAGAATTGCCGATAAAAGACTTAATAGTTGTGCTAGATGAACTAAAACTTGCGGAGAGAGAGCAAGAAATAGTAAAACAGGCTATTTCTGAAGTTAAGAAAAGGTTATCTTTTTTAAATGATGTTGGTGCGGGTTATCTAAGTTTATCTAGAAGAGCAGATACACTGAGCGGAGGAGAAAGCCAGCGCATTCGCTTAGCAACACAAATAGGTTCTCAGCTCACAGGCGTTCTTTATGTCCTTGATGAACCTACAATAGGATTGCATCCTAGAGACACTGAAAGACTATTAAAGACCCTTTGTTCTATAAAAGACTTAGGCAACAGTGTAATTGTAGTGGAGCACGACAGGGATACAATGAAAGCTGCTAATTATATATTAGAGTTGGGGCCAGGAGCCGGCGAGCAAGGAGGAGAATTGATTGCAAGTGGCAGCATGGAAGAAATTATAGCGGGAAATTCTTCTACCGCTGTTTATTTAAGAGGAGAAGTAAATGGAGCTTATATACCACATAAAAAAAGAAGAATCCCTACGGCTTCAATCTCTCTAATAGGCTGCTCCGAAAATAACTTAAAAAATATAAATGTTGATATTCCCTTAGGAGTATTCGCTACATTAAGTGGAGTTTCTGGTTCAGGTAAAAGTACTCTTCTTTATGAAATATTGTATAAAGGGTTGTGTAGCAAATTTGACAAAGAGTCTAGGTCTCGCTTGGTAAAAGATAAAGAAATAAAAGGTTATCAAAAGTTAAAAAATATTGTTCTTATTGACCAAAGTCCTATTGGGAGAACGCCAAGGTCAAACCCCGCAACATATACAGGGGTATTTACTTCGATACGAGAATTTTATTCACAATTACCAGAATCAAAACTTAGAGGATATACACCGGGTCGCTTTAGTTTTAATATCAAAGGAGGAAGGTGTGAAGCCTGTAAGGGAGACGGCGTACTAAAGATATCGATGCTGTTTCTACAAGATGTTTATGTTGAATGCGATGTGTGTAAAGGCAAAAGATATAATAGTGAGACGTTAGAAGTTAGACATAAGGGACTAACCATTTCAGATGTGCTTAACCTAACTATCGATCAGGCAGCAGAGCATTTCAGAAATATCCCACGTATTCTTAATAAGCTTAAGACTATACAAGAGGCAGGATTGGGTTATATAAAATTAGGGCAGTCTTCTACTACATTAAGTGGGGGAGAGGCACAGCGAGTTAAGTTGGCAACACATCTAAGTAAAAAATTTAGAGGGAACACCTTGTATTTACTTGATGAGCCTACGACCGGATTACATTTTTCAGATGTCAAAAAACTTTTAAAATTACTTAACAAATTAATAGAGCAGGGAAATTCAATACTTGTTATAGAACATAATCTTGATGTGCTGGCATCCTCTGATTATATAATAGACCTAGGCCCTGATGGAGGAACAGAGGGCGGCAGAGTTGTAGCAAGAGGTACACCAGAAGAGGTTGCCTTGAAAAAAACTTTCACAGGGTTGCATTTGAAAGCATTTCTTAAAGATATAAAGAAAGGACATACAAATGACTGAGGGAAATTTTAAGGGGATGAATGAAGATATTTGCTGGGGAAGGAATCCTGTCTTTTCTTTGCTAGAGGAGTCTCCTGAAAAGTGTGCAAAAATACTAATATCTACTAACATTCAGAATCACGTAAGATCAAAAATACACGCTCTTTGTCGCAAGAGTAATGTCGTGTATCAAGCAGTTGACTCACTTGTATTAAATAGAATAACAGATAAAGCCAATCATCAGGGATTGGTGGCACATATAACGCCAATGAAACTTTGGTCGGTTGATGATTTTTTGAAAACGATACCTGAAAGACCGGCTCATGTAATGATGTTACTCTGTGATCATGTACAAGACCCCCATAACCTAGGGGCAATCATTAGAAGTGCTGAAGCTGCCGGCGCATCTGCAGTTATGATTCCTAAACATGGTTCATGCTTGCCATCAGGGACAGTTGTTAAGACAAGTTCTGGGGCTGCATTGCGTTTGCCGATAATAAAAGTAGGCAATTTAACTCAGCTTATCAAGACTTTGCAAGAAGAGGGATTCTGGGTTGTCGGTCTTTCTATGGACGCAGAAGAAACTCTTTTTAAATCAGACATGAGCCCTCGCACGGTTTTTGTCGTAGGTGCTGAAGGGAATGGATTGGGTAAATCAGTTGCCAATACATGTGATGAATTAAGAAAAATACCAATAAAAGGAAGTGTTGGCTCCTTAAATGTGTCAGTAGCAGCAGCACTTGCAATGTTTGAGTGGAGAAGGTCTTAATGTTAAGCAAGTTAAAGGGTTAAAGTATAAAGCTTGACGGTGACTTCAAAAGGTGATAGTATGTGGGTCAAGAGAGGAAAAATGTTTGAAGAGTGGGCTTGCCCACTCTTCTTTTGTTACAGGAGGTGTGGTTTATGGCTAAAGAGGGTTATTCTAAAATTTTTGCTGAGTTAAAATCTACAATAGAATCTTTAGGCTATGAATGTATAGGATCTGAATTTATAAAAGAAAACGAAATGGATGTGTTACGAGTCTATTTAGATAAGCAAAATGGTATAGATATTCTTGATTGTGAAAAAGTCACAAGGGAAATTACGGAATATTTGGATAGTGTAGAATCTCTGTTGCCAAACAATTATCTTTTAGAAGTCAGCTCTCCCGGTATAGAACGTCCACTTTTTACAATAGACGATTATAAAAGATTTGTAGAAAAAGAAATTGAACTTACTCTTAAAGGCAACAAAAAAGTCTCAGGAACCCTGTTATCAGTGTCAGATTTAAGTGAGATAAAATTGTTACATAAAAATGAAGAAAAGGTCTACTTGTACAGCGAGATAGTTAGAGGGAAGCTATTATTTATAAGAGAACCTGGTCAGAAAAAAACTTTTAAGAAAATAGCGTCCAAGAAAAAACGAAAATAACAATTAACATTACAAAAGCTTTAGAAAGGAAGAGATAGATGCTACTAGGAAAGGATTTTAAAAAAAATTTACAGCAAATAGAGAAAGAAAAAGGGCTCTCTGAAGAAATCATAGTGTCTAGCCTTGAAGCAGCAATGATTTCAGCATATAAAAAGTTTAAAGGCGGAAATCATACAATTGAAGTCTACATTGATGCAGAGAATGGGGAGTTTACACTTTATGAGGTGCGTCTTGTAGTTGAGCACGTAGAAAACCCAGACACTGAAATAAGTTTAGATGAAGCCATTAGAAGAGGCGAAAAAGAAGTTGAGGTTGGAGATTTAATTCGTAAGGAACTATTCCCCGAAAATTTTGGTAGGATAGCCGCACAAACTGCCCGACAGGTTATAATACAGCGCCTAAAAGATGCAGAACGCCAGGTTGTATACGAAGAATTTGCAGACAAAATAGGCGACATCGTTACAGGAACAATTTTTAAAGCAGAAGATGATCAAATACTAGTACATCTTAACGAAAAAACAGAGGCGATAATTCCTAAAGAAGAGAGAATAATAGGAGAAGAATATATACCGGTAGAAAGAAAGAAGTTTTACCTCCTAGACGTAAGACAAACTACAAAAGGGCCAAGAATTATTGTATCTAGGACGCATCCTGGTTTATTGCGAAAGCTTTTAGAAATAGAGGTGCCGGAAATACAGGAAGGTATTGTTGAAATACGCAACATAGTGAGAGAGGCAGGAGCCAGAGCTAAAATCGCTGTTGCGACTTTAGACGCAAATGTTGAGCCTCTTGGTGCAAGCGTAGGGAAGCAAGGTGGGCGTATAAAGTCTATATCGTCAGAACTAAATGGTGAAAAAATAGATATTATAGTTTGGAATCCGGATATTTTGACATACATAAAAAATTCTCTTTCTCCGGCAAAAGTCTTAAAAATAGAACCACTTTTGGACCAAGACCGTTCTGTAGTTGCTTATGTGCGATCCGAACAACTTTCGCTTGCTATTGGAAAAACGGGACAAAATGTTCGTTTGGCAGCTAGATTAACAGGATGGAAAATAGACATAAAAGTCAGTGAGGACGAGAAACTGCCAACGATGAAGGATCTTTTTGTAGATATATCTGAAGTGTCCGAAGAAAATGAGTAAATCTAATGAAAAAAAATACCACAAATCAACCTGTATTCAAGAAAAATAAACCGCGTACTTGTGTTGGTTGTATGGAAGAATCTCCAAAGCGTACATTATTACGCATAGTAAGGACCCCTGAAAAAGAAGTTTTATATGACCCGACAGGAAGGGCCAATGGGAGAGGGGTATATGTGTGTGCTCGTGCTGAATGTATAAAACAAGCAAAAAAGAAGAGAGCTTTTTCTCGAGCCTTAAAGGTTCCTATAGACGATAGCATATATATTCTTCTAGAAGAAATTTGTAGTAAAGAACAAGATTGTGGAAAAAATGATTAATAGTGAGAATGAAATTCTAAATATGTTGGGACTCGCCAGACGTGCAGGTGAGCTTATAATAGGACAAGATGATGTCTTTGCACAAATAAGAAAAGGTAAAAAGCTTTTTATCTTATTAGCGAATAATGCTTCCAAAATAATTCAAAGAAAAGTTGTTACAGTATCAGAGCGTAATAACTTAACATATATCGCACTGCAAAACACCGGCAGAAAAATAATAGGTGAACGGTTAGGGATAAAAGAAGTGCAAATAGCAGCTCTGCCTGCGGATGGCGGTCTTGCTAAAAAAATATTAATTTTATACGATAGGAGTGATGTCGATGAGTAAAATTAGAGTATATGAGCTTGCAAAGACCCTTAATAAAAGTAATCCGGAAATATTAGAAATCTTAGTTAATCTTGGATTAAAAGTAAAATCTCACATGAGCTCAATTGACAGTGAAGCCGCAGATCTTGTAATTAAAACGGTTAAAGATGGGACGAAAGCTCAAGAAAAAGAAGAAACAACAGAGGATATCCTCGCAAAGTATAAGGAACAAAAAGTACGTATAGGAGACTCTGTATCTGACGTTGCTTTAATAATAGGAGAAAAACCGGGAAATGCAGTCAAGTTGCTGATGGCAGCAGGCTTAATGATTCCAGCTTCTGCAGAAGTTGATGAAAAAATATTGAGTGTTTTAAGCGAAGGATTTAAAAGAAATTTTATCTTTTATACAGAAGAAGAAGCTAAAGCACAAGAGGTTAAAGCCTCTCTCACAGAAGAGAAAGCTAAAAAACGTGTAGAGAAGAAAATTGTAAAGGGAACTGTAAAAGATAAGAAAATAGACAGCATAAAAGAGAATACAAGGATTCTTTCTAGGCCTCCCATAATAACCGTTATGGGACATGTTGACCATGGCAAAACATCTCTGCTTGATTTTATTAGAAATACAAGAGTAACGGCAAAAGAAGCTGGTGGAATTACTCAACATATTGGAGCTGCTGTTGTTGACTATAATGGAAATTCATTAATTTTTTTGGATACTCCTGGTCATGAGGCTTTTACTCTAATGAGAGCTAGAGGTGCTCAAGTTACCGACATAGCAGTCTTAGTAGTTGCAGCAGATGACGGGGTTATGCCTCAGACCATAGAGGCAATTAATCATGCGAAAGCTGCGGGTGTACCAATAGTTGTTGCAATCAATAAAATTGATAAACCAGATGCAAAGCCTGAAAGGGTTAGACAACAACTTTCCGATTATGGACTTGTTCCCGAAGAGTGGGGTGGGGATACTATAATGGTTGAGGTTGCTGCTAAAACGGGAGAAAACATTGATGCTCTGTTAGAGATGTTGCTACTTGTTGCTGAAATGCAAGAGCTAAAAGCAGATTACAATGCAAAGCCTACAGGAACAGTTGTTGAAGCAAACCTTGACAAAGGTAAGGGGCCTGTGGCAACAGTTATTGTACAGCAGGGCATTTTGCGTAAAGGAGATATTGTTAACACTAAAACTGCTTGGGGAAAAATACGCGCTATGCTGGATGACTCGGGCAAAATGATAAAAGAGGCATTACCAAGCACGCCCGTGGAGATACTAGGTCTGGAAGCAGTACCGATGCCGGGGGAAAAGTTTACAACTCTGTCAACTGAGAGAGAAGCTAGAGATATTATGGCTAAGAATGAAATTGAGCGAAGAGAAATTGATAACAATAAAACCAAGCGTCTCACCTTAGAAGAGTTATATGAAAAAATGCAAACGAAAGAAGTTCCACAGTTGAATCTACTCTTAAAAGCTGATGTTCAGGGGTCTATAGAAGCCTTTGAATCTTCACTTATGAAAATGAGTTCAGAGGCAGTAATGATAAATATTGTACATGATGGAGTAGGACGAATATCAGAGTCGGATGTTATGTTAGCCTCTGCTTCTAATGCAATCATAATTGGGTTTAATGTTCGGCCGGATGGCAACGCTAAGAAGATTGCAGAATCTGAGGGAGTACAGATAAGGTTTTATCAAGTTATATATGACATGCTAGATGATGTCAAAGCAGCTATGGAGGGTATGCTGGAGCCAGAATTGAGAGAAAACACACTTGGTAATGCAGAAATAAGAGATATTTTTAGAGTTCCTAAAATAGGAAATATTGCAGGATGCCGTGTTATGGAAGGAATTATTCGTAGGAACGCCAAGGTTCGTCTTATCCGTGATGGCGTCGTTTATTGGAACGGGGAACTTTCCAGTTTGAAACATTTTAAGGATGATGTAAGAGAGATAAAAATTGGAAACGAGTGCGGATTAAGCTTTGAAAAATTCCAAGATTTTCGTGTAGGAGACGTAATTGAAGCTTATGAAATCTTGAAAAAGAAGAGAACATTAGATTAGTTTCTAAGTTAGTTATACCTTTTACTTAAGATTTTATTATCGTTTATGTTTTTTAAAGGATAAATCAATAATAGATTAATGAATATATGTTTTATTAATGCCTAATTCTGTTTTTTTAACTAGTATTACAAGTGACAGTATGTATTCTAGCAGATTTTTAATAATTTAATTTTTTTAATGTTGCATACAGATAGTTATAGTAAGCTGGTTTGTGAGATTAGTATTTCCGGCCGGGAGGTAAGATCGCATGGTTACTCTGAGAATGAAGAGAATAAATAAGGAGTTTCTACGATTAATTTCAGTAATGCTGCAATGCAGAATAAAAAATGATATCGTGAAAGATGCAATATTAACAAAAGTTTCTGTCTCAAAAGATTTAAGCTATGCTAGAGTTTATTATACTTTGCTTGATGTTTCATCTAAAGAAACATTGCAATCACAGCTTGATTTAGTATCAGGACAATTACGTTCAATATTGGGGAAGGAAATGAAGCTTCGTAAAATTCCCGAGCTCAACTTTATATATGATGATACTGAAGTTAAAGCTAGAGAAATGGATAGGTTGTTAGATAGAGTGGCCGCCATTGAAGCCCAAAAGGCTGTTGGCTTAAAAGAAAATGATGAAAAACTTTAAACATAATAATACTGTAAAAAAAATAATAAAAGCTTTAAAAGAAAAATCAGCATGGACTATTATTTGTCATGAGAATCCTGATGGAGACACACTTGGGTCGGGGCTTGCTCTTTATTCTTTGGCTCTAAGGCTTAATAAAAAAGCTTCAATAATAGGCCGAGATCCCTTACCAGAGACATATCGCTTTTTACCCTATGCGAATGACTATAAACAGTGTGATAAAATCCCGAATTTTCTTAAAGATGAAGTGATAATATGTGTTGATATAAGTAATGAAGCAAGGTCTATAGATCAATTCTCCAAATTAAAAGATTTAGAATTACTAACAATAAATATTGACCATCATGGTGATAATGAGAACTTTTGCTCTTTAAATCTAGTGATACCAAGAGTTTCTGCAACAGCAGAGATTATTACTAACCTTTTTATAGCGGGTAACTTTGATATGATTAGTAAGGAAGCGACTGCTCTTTACGTTGGGTTAGTAACAGATAATGGAAATTTTAGATTCAGCTCAACTACTCCTAGTAGCCATGAATGTGCTGCATATTTGATCAAAATGGGAGCAAGGCCTGCTGAGGTAGACACAATAATGATGCAGAATTTAACAATGCCAGTTTTGAAGCTATGGGGCAAAGCCTTTTCCAGAGCAGAAATACTCGCTAATGATAAGGCTGCTATTTTTTGGCTTGAAGATAAAGATTTTAAAGAAATAGAAGAAAACTTAAGTTCAGTAGACGGACTTGTAAATACTTTATTGAGAATTAAGGGTGTAGATGTAGCCGTTTTAGCGTGCGAATATGATTGTAGCGTTAAATTAAGCATTAGAACAAGGACACCTTACAATGCCAGAGAAATAGCCTCTGTTTTTGGTGGAGGCGGTCATATAGAAGCAGCGGGTGCAAAAGTAACAGGGAATCTCTCAGAAGTTCTTTCAAAATTAAGGTCTATATTAAATCAGAAATGTCTTTAACTGGCGTTCTCTCTATAATTAAACCCCCTTCAATTAGAAGTACACATTGCGTCCAAGAGATAAGAAAGTTATTGGGCGGAAACATCAAAGTTGGTCACGGAGGCACACTTGATAGCTCCGCTTCAGGTGTTTTGGTTCTTTTACTGGGACAGGCTACCAGGCTGAGTAATTTTGTTATGGATATGCCCAAATGTTATGAAGTAACAATCCAATTCGGGAGCGAAACATCTACTGATGATGCAACGGGAGAAGTAATAGCAAGGGAAAGATGGAATCATATTAATGATGATTTAATAGACTCAGCTCTTTGTGGGTTTTTAGGATCAAGACTTCAAACTCCTCCCAATATATCTGCAGTGCGTGTTGATGGCCAAAGAGCTCATAAACTTGCACGAGCAGGGGCTGAAGTAACCCTCCATTCAAGACAAGTCTTTATTTTAAGAATAAAACGAATTAATAAATTAAATAAAGATGGTGCTGTTTCACTTACAGTCTTCTGTAATCGAGGCACATATATTAGAAGCTTAGTACGTGATTTGGGCAGAGTATTAGCTTCTCGAGCACATGTTTCTTCCTTAAAACGCCTTAATGTAGGAATGTTTAACCTTAAAGAGAGTTTCAATTTTGCTCAATTAAAAGAATTGGATTCTGTGCAAGACCTTAGAAGGAAAGTTATACCGTTAAGCTCTTTTTTCTCTTCCCATGCTTCATATAGTGCTAATGAAGAAGAATTTCAAAATCTGTCTAATGGTCTTCCTATTCATATTTCTCAGGTTAAGCGAATACAACTTCCTATATCATCTGCAGATGGATTAAAATACACCACAGTACACTATAAAAATAGTATATCTATATGCAGGGTAGAGAAGATAAAAAACTCTTTTATCTTCTCTCCTTCCATAAATATATTAGATAAAGAGGGGCTATAAAATGATATTTGCATTAGGAGCTTTTGACGGGTTTCATATAGGGCATCAAAAGCTTTTAGAAAAAGCCCGCTTAAGAGCAGAAGAAAAAAAAATTAAATGGGGAGTCTTAACTTTTGACGGCAATCCACAGCAATTTCTTAATAAATCAAAACTACCTCAACTGTTTTCAGATGAGGAAAAAGATTTGTTGTCTCAATATTTTGAGATACCTACAGTAGTAAAAATCCCATTTACAAGGACTATTGCGAATCTATCACCAGATGATTTTTTAGATTTTCTAAGTATTAAAGAAAAAATAGAAGGACTTGTCATAGGAGAGAACTTCAGGTTTGGTAAAGACAGAACAGGTGGTTCCATTGAGTTGAATCGTCTGTGCAAAGAAAGAAATTGGTCTCTTGATGTTGTTAAAAACGTTAGAATAGAAAATAAAATAGTAAGCAGTACTGCCATCAGAGAATATGTATTATTGGGATTGTTGGACGAAGCAAAAACAATGCTTGGAATTCCCTTCTTTCTTAGCGGAGCGGTAAAAAAAGGAGACTCTAGGGGAAAGTCATTGGGGTTCCCAACAGCAAACATAAAAATAAACCCAAATAAAGCATATCCTACCCGAGGAAGTTATGCAGCCTTAACATTTATAAAGAATAAATGGCATCCTGTAGCACTTAATTTGGGTTATAACACGACTTTTGTTGATAATCAAATACTCTCTTGTGAAGCTCATATACTTGATTTTAATGAAAATTTGTATGGTAAAAATATTATAATCTTTTTAATAAATAAGTTTAGGAATGAAATAAAATTTGATAGTAAAGAAAACTTCAAAAAACAACTAGAAGAAGATATAAAATATGTAAGGTCAGTATTTACAAGTTATTTTAAAAAAAATTTAACTATTTTCCAAAAATTTACGCATAATTGTTTTGACATGTAACAGGCTCTATCGTATTATATCAAGGTTGATTTAATCTATTACTTGTTTTTACCAATTGAGGAGGACGATGTTGTTGTTAAATTTTTTGAGAAATAAAACAAAGGCAATTATGATAGTTGTAGTTGTTTTTTTTGTATTATCATGTTTTGCAGGATACGGACTTTATACTGGAACGGGATCAACATCTAAAGGTGAGAAAGACTATCCCGTTGCCAATGTAGATAAAATGAAAATAATGAGATCTGAATTAGAACACGTGGCATATAATTTAATACAGCGTGATGAACAAGAGCACCACCAATTAGTTAATCAAGGCAAAATAGATACTGCATTTGAAGTAACCTCAAAGGACATCGTCGCTTATAGAAGAGAGGCCCTTTCTATTTTAATAGCTCAAAGAGAGGGTGAATTTATTCGTAAAGAAATCAAACATGAGGCTAAACTAAGAAAAGTCGAAGTAAGGGATGAAGACATAGATAAGGAATTTCTTAAATTAACGGAGACATTCCCAACCAGAGAAGAGTTTGACTTAAGAATAGAGAGTATGGGAGTAACAGAGAAACAAGTAAAAGACGATATTAGACAAAACTTATTAAGAGAAAAGCTATTAGATGATATAAAATCAGAAGTTTCAGTAACAGAGGAAGATGCAAGAGCTTTCTATAAAAGATATGCAGAGTGGCGGTACGAAGGGAAAGATTTTGAAGAAGTTAGTGCCGATGTTTTTAAAGATGTGCGAAAAGATAAAGAAGAAAGCAAAGAAAAGTTGTTTGAGAAAAAAATACTAAACAAAGTAGATGTTAAGGTGCTAGACGAAGCTTTGTTTGATATTGAAGAGTAGTTACTATTTTTAAATAAACATATGTTTGTTATGTGCATTTTACTAAGCTGTTGACAAAGCACACAACACAGCATAGAATGATTTCCGTTGGTGAGGTGGCCGAGCTAGGTTGAAGGCGCTCGCCTGCTAAGCGGGTAGGGGGGCAGAAACCTCCCTCCAGGGTTCGAATCCCTGCCTCACCGCCATTTTCCCCCTTTAATAAGTGCGCCGGTAGCTCAACTGGATAGAGCATTGGACTACGGATCCAAAGGTTACGAGTTCAAATCTTGTCCGGCGCGCCAATAAAAAAAATGCCACATCAATATAGTGGATTTACAAAGTAAAATATATAATTTTCAATGATGGTTTTCATTTGTTTGTTTGTGATAAAAATGAAAATTAAATCTCAGTATAGGAGGAATATCTACATGAATCTTAAGGGAACTAAAACAGAGAAGAACCTTTGGGAAGCTTTTGCCGGAGAATCTATGGCACGCAATAAATATACGTATTTTGCTTCAGTGGCAAAAAAAGAAGGTTATGAGCAAATAGCAGCAATTTTCTTAGAAACGGCAGAAAATGAAAGAGAACACGCTAAATTACAATTTAAAGCACTTTCTGGAATATCTGATACTTTGGCAAACCTACATTCGGCCGCCCAAGGTGAGAACGATGAATGGACAGAAATGTATCCTCGAATGGCTAAGGAAGCTAGAGAAGAAGGATTTAATGAATTAGCAGCAATGTTCGAAAATATTGCTAAGGTAGAAATGGAACACGAAGCAAGATATAAAAAACTAGCAAATGATATTGCAGAAGGCAGAGTTTTTATAAGAGACGGAAAAGTTTCATGGAAATGTCGTAACTGTGGAGCAATTTTCGAATTAAGCAAAGCACCTCAAATTTGCTTAGTTTGTAAACATCCTCAGGCATATTTTGAAGTAAAGCCAAAAGAAGAATAAAAAACATAAAAAGGACGTCACTTCGATTTGAAGTGACGTCCTTTTTATGTTTATAAAAAACTAAAAGCAAACTAAAATAAAACTATAGTACTTCGCCTTCAGATTTTGCTACCACTGACGCAACGCTGATATCTCCAGTTACATTTATACACGTTCTTGCCATATCTAGAACTGGGTCTATTCCAGCAACTAATCCAATCCCTTCAATAGGAAGGCCTACAGATGCCAGAACCATAGATAGCATTATGAGACCGGCTCCGGGAACACCGGCTGTTCCAATGGAGGCAAGGGTTGCTGTTAGTACGATAGTAACTTGTGCAGCTAAATCAAGGTGTATACCGAAAGCTTGTGCTATAAACAAGGCACAAACACCCTGGTAAAGTGCAGTTCCATCCATGTTGATTGTCGCCCCCAAGGGTAACACAAAAGAAGAGACTCGTTCTGATATCTTAAGGTTCTCCTGTGCATTTTTCAACGATATAGGTAAGACCGCAGAACTGGAGCGAGTAACAAATGCAGCTAACATGGTTTCTTTTATGCCGCCAAAAAACCAGATCGGGGATTTTTTTGTAAATAGAACAACTAAGCCTGAATATGCTATTATCGCATGTAAAAAACATCCCAAGTACACAGCAAAAATAACTTTAGCGAAAGGAGCCAACACGGCAGGGCCGTACTTAGCCGCAGTTGTTGCAATAAGTGCGAAAACACCAAGTGGTGCCGTTTGCATAACAATATTAGTAATTTTATACATAGTTTCAGCGATAGACTCATTTACCTCAAGAAAGCTTTGCCCCTTTTTGCCAATTAGAGAGGCAGCAATTCCTAGGAAAAGAGCAAATACAATGACCTGTAACATTTTTCCAGATACTAATGCTTCAAGTGGGTTAGCTGGGAAGATATTCTCTATTACTTCAAACATACTCATTGCAGCTTTAGCTTCACCAGCGGCTCCTTCCAAAGAAAGTCCGATTCCGGGCTGAACAAGATTGGCAAGCAGCAGACCAAAAATTATTGCAATACAGGTTGTGACTGAGTATAAAATAAGAGTTTTAATGCCAATGCGCCCTAACGCTTTAGGATCACCAACAGAAGCTGCTCCCATAATAATGCTTGTAAATACTAGGGGCACAATGAGCATTTTCAGCAATGCAATAAAAATTCTTCCTATTAAATCTAGAATTGGCAAAATATAGGCCGAAATTAATGTGTATTTTGGAGCAATGGGACCAATTATAAATCCTAGCACGATACCGATTATGAATCCTATCGTTATTTTCCCGATAAGAGACATTTTTTTACGCTCACTCACATGTACCACTCCCTTAATAAGTTTTGTTATTCTACAAATTGCATCTGTTAGTCTTACCAATATGGATATTTTATCACAATTAACATGTTATTTAAATTTAATAATAAATAATAGTTAGTTATAAATTAAATATTTTATTCTAGTCTGATATAATTTAAATTTATAACTGGATCAATAAATAGTGTTAGAATATTGCCTAATTTCTTAGGAGGAATAACAAAGTGTTTTTTATAAAACTTGCAAATTATTTATTTTCGGCACCAATGCCATTCATAAGCCTAGTAATACCTTTTATTGCGTCAATGTTAATTTTTATACAGAGAATTTATCGACGACTTGTAGTTTTGGAAGAAGGCTTAATAGCTAAAAATGAAAGGGGAATCATTAATTTTTTATTGTTTGGAATTTTCCTGCTAAACTTTTTTTTAACTTTAATGATATTATCGCACGTTCGTACGGGAGGAACTTCTTACTATATATTAAGTAGTAGTGGATGGGTTAGAACTTTGATTGGTGAAAACCAAAGAATTCACGCTTTAATACAAGTTGATACCTTAGGGGCTTTTTCGGCTGCAGTAACAGCATTTATATCATTAGGATCAATACTTTCTACATTGATAGATAAGGAAAAACAATTATCCCCGACTAAAGCTGGTTTTTTCCTTCTAACCCTTTGTGGTGTTCAAGGTGTGTTTTATTCTGATGGTCTTATTGCCATGGCAATATTTTTATTTATTACTCAAGTTGGTATTATTGGACTCTATAAGGCAATTCCGTCTAACTCAAAGGAATTTATTGATTCCATATGGTACTATTCCTCCAGGTTCTTGCTTATAATTATGTTTTTTATTGCTTCATTCTTTTTTTATAAGGTTTTTAAAACTGACAACGTTGCACTTCTTTCAAGTTTAATTACTGGTAATAGAAGTGAGTTGTATGCTTTTATATTCCTGTTAGTTCCCACCTTCTTTATGTTTATAAATCACTTCCCTTACGTAGAAGACGTCACAAGTAGAACATTTTTTAGAATGATGTCACAAGCATCCTTTTTCATTATTATTCGAGTTGTTTTTTTGTTATACAGGCCGATTCCGGGGCTAGACAAGATTCCTATTTTATTTATTTTCTTGGGATTAATTGACATATTTTTGGTAATAGTTGTAATGGGCAGAAGTTTTAATCCGACAGAATTTACTCAAAATATGGAGCAGTATTTAAAGGCACTGATGCTTATAATGTTAAGTGTCGCAATGGAAGGAGTTTTCAGTGCAGATAAATTGGTACGATACGGGTTTATAGCAATGGATGGAATGCTTTCCACTTGGATATTATATTTACCTTTTTCAGCGATTCTTTCAATAATTTCTATTAATTTAAAAAAGAAATATAACAATATAGAATTATGGCAGTACGGAGGTTTGTTTAATATAATCCCAATTCACACAGCAGCTTTTTTCTTGTCGATCTGTGTAATGGCAGGATTGCCACCATTTGTAGGATTTGCGACAAAACAGTTTTTGTATAGGGCAGCATTCAATTATAATCCAATTCTTATGCTGTTTTTGTTCATATCATTGCTGATTATGTTAATATATTCCCTGCGTTTTTTTGTTCATATTTTTATCAGTAGGAGAATATTAATAAATAATGAAAAATATAAAACGCCTATTGCTATTAAAATATATTTGAGCATGTTATTACTGTTTTTTATGTTTGCAACTTTTTACTCTGGCATATTTTTTAATAAATATCTTTCACCTTCGGTAGACTCTCTTTTAGCAAACAAGGAAGTTTTTAGATTATTAAATAGAGATGGAGAAGAATAATGGTAACTAAAATTGTAACTGACTATTTTACTTGGGGCGTATTTTCTTGGAGTGTTCTTTTTCTTCTTACAGTTATAATTTTAGGGATTATACAGTTTCTAATTATAAAAAATACATCTAACGGATTGATTTATAAAGAGAGTATAGTAGACAAAGTTATAATAGATAGTGATTTAAATGAAGAAAAAAGCTTTTTATATATATTACATAATAATTGTATAGACATATGGTTTAATAATCCATCCAGCGATTTAATAGCAATCCTAATGTTATTTTTCTTTTTTGCTGTGGCAATATTTTTTCGTTAAGAAAGGAGAAAATTTTGTTTAATCTAATCATCTCTCTCCTAAAATTTTTGTTAGCAGGTATTGCTTTCCTGTTTGTTCTTTTTATGGCGGTATTTATTGAATACTCGGCTATTTATTTTAAAAAAATATTTATTAGTTGGCTAAAGAAAAAAAGTGAAGAATATAGCTTTGTTCTTATCAAAAAACAGTTTCTTAGTAAGGTCGTTTTGCCTGAAACAGCTTCCGTTGCAATTGTCATTTCTGCACCAGTTCTCGCTCTTTCAGCCTTGATGCCTATTTGTACAACTATTCCATACTTTTCCTTTATTCCTTATATACAAAAAAACACTGATTTATTACAGATAGTACAGTTTTTATTATTTTCAGAAGTTTTTGCTACACTAGCTATCTATGCTTTAGGAACAAAAGTTTCAAGGCTAATAGCCAAAGAAATGATAAAAGAATTCGCTTATTCATGCTTTTTTATAATTGCTTTTTTTACATTGATAGCTGTCTATATAGACAAAACTTCTAGTATTACAGATACTTTTAAATTGAGTTCTCTTGCTGTATCAGGATTGTTGAGCACGAAAAATTTTCTGGTTTATGCTGTTTTACTATTTATCTCTGCGATTATCTTCGCATTATTACCTCACGAAACTCGTAAAAATTCTAAATATTTGACAAATAATAATGTGTTAGTCGAATTCCAAGGCGCTCCAAGAGTTATAATCTCTTTATGGTCATTGTTGCGTTCTTTTTTGATAATATCAATCATTTTGGTAACGTTGCTACCTTTTATAAATATACCTAGTAATTCTCAAAATATAAATATTCCTTGGTTTATTAAAACAATCAACTTCTTTGTTTATTTTATTACAATCATATTAACGAGGTCATTTGTTATTCCTATTTTTTGGGAAATAAGAGATAAGTTAAAACATATATTGCCCAGATTATTGTCGCTAATACTAATTCATTTAATTATTATTTTTATAATATGTTTTATTTTTTTATTGAATTCTAACCCGAATTTAATTCTGGGTTTGCTTTAATGCAGCTATATATAAATTAGCATATCTTTTTACTCGTTATTTTTGTAAATAATATCGGAGGGAATACAATGTCAGATAAAGAAAAAAACAATAATTTTTTGGAAGAAATAATCGAAAAAGATTTAGAAAGTGGTGTAACTAAATCACTAATAACTCGATTCCCCCCAGAACCAAATGGTTATTTACACATCGGACATGCGAAATCTATTTGTTTAAACTTCGGGTTGGCTGAAACATTTAATGGTAAATGCAACTGGAGATTTGATGATACGAATCCCGTAAAAGAGGAAGGCGAGTTCGTAGAATCTATAATACAAGATGTAAAGTGGCTGGGTTTTGAATGGGATAAGCTTTGTTTTGCTTCTGATTATTTCGACCAATTTTATGAATGGGCAATAGAGCTTATCAAAGCTGGTAAAGCCTATGTAGACGATCAAACTGGCGATGAAATTAAAGAAAATAGAGGTACGTTAACAAAGGGTGGGGTTGATTCTCCATATCGTTCTAGAAGCATAGAAGAAAATCTATTGCTATTCGAGCGAATGAAAAATGGTGATTTTGATGAAGGTTCCTGTGTACTAAGAGCAAAAATAGATATGTCTAGTAGTAACTTAAATATGAGAGATCCGGTTATGTATCGAATTTTAAAGAGTGACCATCTTAGAACTGGTAATAAATGGTGTATATATCCAATGTATGACTTCGCACACGGATACGAAGATGCAATAGAGGGCATTACTCACTCTATTTGCACCTTAGAATTTCAAGACCATATGCCGCTTTATAATTGGTTTATAGAAAACGTTGGCGTGCCAAGTGTCCCTCGCCAGTTTGAATTTGCTCGTTTGAATTTAACTTATACACTAATGAGCAAAAGGAAATTATCAGAACTGGTTACAAGGAAAATTGTAAATGGATGGGATGACCCGAGAATGCCAACCATCTCAGGATTTAGGGCTAGGGGGTATACTCCCTCTTCCATTAGGAGATTTTGCAATGAGATAGGGGTTGCAAAATCAGAGAGCTTAATAGACGTTGACTTTCTACAACACTGTATAAGAGAAGAGCTGAATAAAGAGTCTGATAGATGCATGGCTGTCCTTCAACCACTGAAAGTGGTTCTCACAAACTGGCCCGAAAATTTTATAGATACCGTTGAAGCAGAAAATAATCCTGAAAATCATATGGCTGGCAGCAGAGAAATTAAAATAGGTAAAATAATTTATATAGAACAGTCAGATTTTATGGAATCCCCAGTTAAAAACTTTTTTAGACTTTCTCCTGGGAAAGAAGTGAGACTAAAACATGCTTATTTAATAAGTTGTCACGATGTTATAAAAGATGAATCTGGCAAAATAATAGAACTACATTGTACGGTGGATATGGAGAGTCGTGGAGGAGCCGCCCCAGATGGACGGAGGGTTAGAGGTACTCTACATTGGGTTTGGGAAGGTAATGCTGTAAGGTCAAAAGTAAATTTATATGATCACCTCTTTACACTTCGTGATATGAGTATGGTTGAAGAAGGGAAAGATCTTTCGTATTATCTAAATCCAAACTCTCTTGTAGTGCTGGAAAACGTTTTGGTTGAGCCTTGTTTGGCCAATGCTGTCCCCTTCGAAAGATTCCAATTTTTACGACAAGGTTATTTTTGTGCGGATAAGACAACAACAAAAGAAGCTCCAGTATTTAATTTAACTGTTGCTCTAAAAGATTCTTGGAAAAAAGAACAAAATAAGTAACAGAATAAAAAGTACAGATTTATTTAAGTGCGCTTATACAACAACTACTGCTTTGTTTTTTAAGCAGTAGTTGTTGTGTGTTTATATGGGGTTTGAATCGTCTGACAGTTTATAGGTTTAATAAATCAAGAATTGTTACTCCATTTTTATTAATTAAATTAGGAACTAAAAATATATTACGACATTTTGCTAATTTATAAAATTATAATATTTTAATCTTATTTTACACTCTTCTTTCCCAAGTTGCTCTGCAACTTCAAAGATTCCAGGGCTTACTTTGCGTCCAGTTAAGGCCCAACGTAAGGGATTAGCAACTTCTTTCATACTAGAATTATTTTCATTCACCCAGTTTGTTGTATAGTTATGCAGTTCTTCATAAGTCCATTTTTCTAAGGAGAAAAGATTGTTAAAAAAAGCCTTGAGTAACTGCCTGTGTTCCTCCGTAATTTCAGCGGCATTGTATCGTCTTTTTACGACATCAAAAGAAATAAAATAGTCACTGTATTCGGCTAACTCAATAGTAGTTTGCCCGCGTCCACCCATTGTTTGTAAAACATCAGAAAGGTATTTGTCAGACAGGTTAGAAATATTCAGTCCTAATTCAATCCAGAAAGGTTTTATTGTTTCTAGAAGTTCATTTGGTTTCATTATTTTTATTTGTTCTTGATTAATATGTTTTAGCTTATCAATATTTAGAACAGCTGGTTTTTTGGTTATATTTGATAGGTCAAACTTATTTATTGCTTCTTGCCTCGTAAATATTTCTTGATCATTTTTAGGAGACCATCCAAGCAAGGCAAGGAAATTAAAAACACCATCAGGCAAATATCCTAAATCTTTATATTCAAAAACACTTGTTGCTCCCTCTCTTTTGGAAAGTTTTTTCTTATTTTTACCTAAAATCATTGGAAGATGAGCAAAAATGGGAGTTTCAAAGCCTAATGCTTCATAAATAAGAATTTGTTTTGGAGTATTTATGAGATGGTCTTCTCCTCTAATTACAGTATTTATATTCATTGTGTAGTCATCAATCACTACCGCGAAGTTATAGGTTGGTAATCCATCTCTTTTAATAATTACTATATCTTTTATTGAACCATCTTGATTAACAGAAGTTTTCTCACTCATGACGTTTATAGTTCCATAAACCATATCGTTCAAAATAACCTTTTTGTTGCTAGGGACTTTAAAAAATATAGCCTCATCTTTTTTATATGCTTGTCCGGTGTTGAGTAGTTGTTCTGCATATTTTAAATAAAGATCTTTTCTTTCTGATTGCCTATAAGGACCAAAATCTCCGCCTTTATTAGGCCCTTCATCCCAGGATAGTCCTAGCCAATCCAACCCGTCCATAATAGACTGTTCAAATTCTGCTGTTGAACGCTCTATATCGGTGTCTTCTATGCGCAATACAAAGGTTCCTTCTGTGTGTCTGGCCCAAAGCCAATTAAAAAGCGCTGTGTGTGCTCCACCAATATGCAAAGCACCGGTAGGGCTAGGGGCAAATCTAACTCTTACTTTTTCTGACATCTATCTTCCTCCAATAGGTTATAATAAACTAATGAGCAGACAAAATAATTTCGTATAATGAAATTAATCATCTTTAACGATAGTAATATTATATCGAAAAGACAAATATTGCCATTGTTTTGAAGGGAAATTTTAAAAAATGATAGAAGACACCCCTAGAATGCTTTTAATAGATGGACATGGCCTTGTTTACAGGGGATACTATGCACTGCCTGATACTTTAACAGCCCCAGACGGGGTACCAACAAATGCAATAGTTGGATTTACAAATATGTTATTAAAATGTGTTAAGGATATTAATCCGAATTATATAGGCATTTTCTTTGATCCAAAAGGGCCGACTCGTCGACATGAACTTTATAAAGAGTATAAGGATGGTAGGAAGCCTACCCCAGATAAACTAAAAGTTCAAATACCTCTTATAATTGAAATATGCACTGCGATGGGATTTCCTGTTTTTGTAAGAGACAATATTGAAGCAGATGATTATATCGTGTCCACTGCTAAAGCGGCCTCAGAGAGTGGAATTCAAGTTACAATTCTAACAGCAGACAAAGATTTATTCCAAATCATATCGAAAGATATACAAATAATGCGTCCTATAAAAGGGGTTTCAAAATTTAAAATTTACGATAAGTTTTATTTTTGCGATGAGTTTGGGTTTACACCCGAGAAAATGTCAGACTACTTGGCACTAGTTGGAGACAGTGCTGATAATATTATTGGGGTAAAGGGCATCGGAGAAAAAGGAGCAAAAGACTTAATTGCACAGTTTAGTGGGTTAGATGAGATATACGCTAATTTAGACAGTATCCCAAAGGCAAGAAGAACAAAGCTTGAATTGGGTAAAGAAATGGCCTATATCAGTAAAAGCCTGATAATACCAATAGAGACAGATAGTGTGCCTTTGGATGAGTTAAATAAACGAAACGTTGATTTTTCTTTGCTTAAAGAAATAACTCAAAGGTTAGGATTAAAAAGGCTATATGATAATTTGAAAGAAAGTAAAAAGCCTAACGGGCCTGTGAAAAAAATAAAAGAAACAATTGAAGCAAATCAAACAAAAGAATCATTTTGCAGTAGTATTTTTCTGAATAATGTTGTGCCGGAAGAGATAGAATTAACAGAAATGTTAAAAAAACATAAGTTAGCTCTTGCAGAGTGTGTTAAAGATGGTGTAAAAGCCCTTGTTCTTGCTGATGGAAATGGGAAAATATCATATGTGCGTTATAACAATAATGAAGAGTTAAATTATTATACAGAGTGGACAAAAAACGTGGCAGCTATTTTATACGGATATAAAAAAATGTTAGAGAAAGATTCTTTCCCTCTTCCTAAATTAGAAAGAATCGAAGATGTGGAAATAGTGCACTATGTATTGCATCCCGACAGGGCAGGGGTAGGGATAGAAGAAACAATAAAAACAAAAATGCCCCAGGGTGCAGAATTAGCTAACTCTCTTTTCAAACTATGGAACGCTTTCAATTCTGAGATAGAAGAGCATCATCCTAAAATAAAAAAGATTATAGCTGAGATAGATCTGCCTCTTTGTCCTGTTTTAGCAGACTTACATAAAAACGGAATTTTAGTAGATGTAAAAAAACTGAATCAATTAAAATTTGACCTAGAAAACGAAATAAAAATAATAGAGGACAGTATCGCTGAAGTGTCTCCAGAAAAAATAAATTTAAATTCACCCAAACAGGTGGCTACGCTATTATTTGAAAAACTGAAATTGCCTCCTATTAAAAAAACGGCAACAGGATTCTCTACAGATATGACAGTTTTAGAAGAACTGTCACGTTTGCCTGAGCCTTATTCTTATGTCCCTACAAAACTAATAAAGTATAGAGAGAAATCGAAAATATATTCTGGTTTCGTAGAGCCATTTTTGAAATTAGCAGAAGAGGGTGATTCTAAAATTCACTCGATTTTTGATCACCTATCAACTGGCACAGGGCGCCTTTCCAGTAAAGATCCGAATGTACAAAATTTGCCCCAATTTGGCGAATGTGCAATGAAATTTAGAAGATGCTTTGTACCTGATGATGGAAATATTTTTGTTTCAGCTGACTATTCTCAAATAGAGCTTAGAGTTCTAGCACATTTGTCAAATGAGGAAAAACTTCTAAATTCATTCTCTGAAAACAAAGATATCCACTTGGAAACAGCATCATGGATTTTTTCGATGCTACAAGAAAAAATAACTGATGAACAAAGACGATTTGCAAAAGTAGTTAACTTTGGATTGCTGTATGGAATGGGTTCTTATGGGCTGGCTCAAAGACTTGGTATAGGAAGGCCTGAAGCTTCAAAAATAGTTGAAAGGTATTTCGAGGCCTTACCAAAGGTAAAAACGTATTTAAATGAGAGCATTAAAATATCAAAAGAAAAAAGTTATACGGAATCAATATTTAATAGGATTAGGCCTTTAGACGAGGTATCAACAATAGGAGGTAGGGATAAAAATTCGTTAAATATGGTCGCAATTAATACCCCTATACAAAGCTCTGCTTCTGACATAGCAAAGTTGGCTTTGATAAGATTTAAAAAGTTAACAGATACCGAATTTAAAGGAGTAAAAATTATTTTACAGGTACATGATTCTATTGTTTGTGAGTGCAAAGAAGAAGATGCAGATAGTGTAGAGAAAAGACTTCTTGAAGTAATGGAAAATATAAGTGTCTTGTCAATCCCATTAAAAGCAGTTCCAAAAAGAGGACATTCTTTAGCAGAAGTATAAAATATAAAACAAAAGAATTTTTAAATACCTATTGCGTCTTTTGCAATCCTAGAATACAATGTATTGCTGTATGTTATGGCAAAATTATTATTTTATAAGAATCTTTGGAGGTGCTTATATATTGAAGAAAGATATTGATCCGAAATATGAAGATTGCAAGGTGGTTTGTGCTTGTGGAAATACATTTGAAACTAAGTCAACTACCGGTGATATGAGAGTTTCAATTTGCAATGAATGTCACCCCTTTTATACGGGGAAAAAGGGAAGAGTAATTGAAGAGGGACGTCTTGAGAAATTCCGCCAGAAATATGCCGGAATGAATTACGGGCAAAAAAAAGTAGAAGAAAACACCGCAGCTGAATAGCTTTTAAGTATAAGGGGGGGGCAAGTCAGCTCCCTCCTTTATTATTTTTGTGCGTATATAGAGAGGAGATTTATTATGACAATTGATGTGAAGCTTCTCACTTTTACTCCTGATGCCGCAAAAGTTGTGGCTGCAGCAGCGAAGCTGTGCTATAGTTCTTCAGGAGCAGCCGACTTATTTAATGAACTAGATAATAATAAAATAGAATCTTTTTTAAAGAAGCTCAACGAATCAGGGCATATGTCTCCATTCGAGCACGTTTCTTTTACATTTGCCGTGGAGGGTATCAGTAGAGTTGCAACACATCAGCTTGTGAGACATAGGCTTGCAAGCTATTCTCAACAAAGCCAAAGATATGTCGAGATGTCTTCCCGCGAGTGCATTATGCCCCCAGCAATACAAAACAATACTGATGCAAAATCAATATTTAAAAAACAAGTTGCTTCTGCTTGGGATTGTTATGAAAAACTTTTATCAATAGGAATAACAAAAGAGGATGCAAGGTTTATTTTGCCACATGGAGCAGAGACAAGAATTGTAATTTCAATGAATGCGAGAGAGTTGCATCATTTTTTCTCTATACGACTTTGTAAAAGATCACAGTGGGAAATAAGGGAATTAGCTCGGCAAATGTATGTTTTGGTAAGAGAGGCTTCTCCTGAACTTTTTAAGTTGGGAGGACCATCTTGTATTGTGTATGGACAATGTAAAGAGGTTCACCCGTGTGGAGATCCTTATAAAGATATGGAAAGTATGTTAATAAAATGAAGATGATTTTTCGAATCAAAGCTCTTATAAACATGCTTCTAAATATTGCTTTAAAAAAAGATGTTGGAGGACAAGCAGTGATAGAAGGGGTTCTTATGAAGGGGCCTTCACATTGGGGGTTGGCATTAAGAGAACCAACTGGGAATGTATGGAAAAAATCATGGAAATGTTCTGATTGGTATAAAAAGGGAGTTTGGAAATTACCTATATTCCGAGGTTTTGCAAGCATGGTTGAAATGCTGCGAGTAGGAATGAAAGCTCTTTCTATTTCAGCAGACGTAAATTTGGGAGAAAAAGAGGAACTATCGCCTTTTGAGATGGTAGTGGCAATTCTTTTTGCACTTGTAGCCGTATTGATCTTTTTTGTGGCATTACCAATGTACGCTTCTGAATATATGACTTCACAGTTTTTATTCTCTAATTTTACTAAGAATATACTTGAAGGACTTTTACGTGGAATTATTTTTATAGGTTATATCGCAATTATCGGTATTTGGAAAGATATGAGGCAAGTTTTTTGTTATCACGGAGCTGAACATAAAGCAATAAATGCTTTTGAAGCAGGAGCTGACCTTGTGCCTATTGTGGTTGAAAAATACTCAAGAATACATAGACGATGCGGCACTTCTTTTCTAATTGTAGTTATATTTATAAGTATTGTAATATTTTCTTTTATAGGTGAAATTTCATTCGTTTGGCGTGTATTAAGTAGAGTTTTACTCCTTCCGCTAGTTATCGGGATTTCTTATGAATTTATAAAATCAGCTTCAAAATCAGAAACATGGGGCAGTTTTTGCATCATGCCTGCACTCTCACTTCAGTATATAACGACTAGAGAACCAACGCTTGAACAAATTGAGATAGCTCTTGTTGCTCTTGATTTGGCATTGAATTCTAAAAGTGAACTTTTAATGAAAGGTATAAATGGTATAACAGATGGATTTCATAGCTAAATTGCAAGAAATAGAAGAAAACTTTAAAGAATTAGAATTAAAAATGGGGGATTCGGAAACTGCGAATAATCCAAAAGAAATGGAGTCATTAGCTCGCAAACATTCAAAAATGGCTCCTATTGTAGAAGCTTTGGCCGAATATGAAGCTGTGATACAAGGAATAGCCGATGCAAAAGAGATGCTGACAAGTGAAGACAAAGATTTTGCTGAACTTGCGAAGGAAGAGCTTGCTATGCTTGAAAAACAAATACCTGAATTAGAACAACATATTCAGATTTTGCTTATTCCTGAAGACGCAAATGACGAGAAAAACGTAATTATTGAGATAAGAGCCGGTGCAGGAGGAGAAGAAGCTGCCCTTTTTGCAGCGGTGTTATATAGAATGTACGCTCATTTTGCTGAAAGACAAAACTGGAAAACAGAGATTATATCTCAAAATGAGACTGGCATTGGGGGCTTTAAAGAAATCGTATTTAGCGTTTATGGCATGGGAGCTTATAGTATGCTGAAGTTTGAAAGTGGTGTTCATAGAGTTCAGCGTGTTCCTGAGACAGAATCAAGTGGCAGGGTACATACGTCGACAGCAACGGTTGCAGTTTTACCTGAGGCTGAAGCTGTTGATATAGATATAAGACCAGAAGACTTAAAAATAGATACATATCGTGCCAGTGGAGCGGGTGGACAGCATGTTAATATGACAGATTCAGCCGTAAGGATAACACATCTACCATCCGGTATAGTATGTACTTGTCAAGATGAGCGTTCACAGATAAAAAATCGTGCGAAAGCAATGCAACTATTGAGAACGAAACTTTACGATGCAGAATTACAGAAGCAAAACGAGAAAATGGCTGCAGATCGTAAGGGACAGGTAGGCACAGGAGATAGATCCGAACGAATTCGGACATACAACTTCCCACAAAATAGGATATCAGATCATAGAATTAACCTTACTCTTCACAAGCTTGAGCAAATTTTAGACGGAGATATGTATGAGCTAATAACTTTTCTAACAGAAGCAGATCAGGCAGAAAAGTTAAAGGCTTTATCAGTGTAACCTGCCTGATTTGAAAATAATAAGTATAAGAGAAACACTAATTAATTGTTTTTTAAAAGCGGGCATAGAAAGACCTAATTATACGGCAGATATAATTATATCTAATGTGTTATCAATATCAAGAGCGAAGCTTATAACAAAAATGCAAGATGAGTTGTCAGAACAGAACATTAAAAATATATTTTTAATGTCAGAAGAAAGATTACAGAAAAGACCATTATCATATATTTTAGGTGAGTCAGAGTTTTACGGAAGGATATTTAAGGTCGGTGAAGGGTGTTTCATCCCTCGTCCAGAGACGGAGTTGCTTATTGAAGCATTGTTGTCTTTGGCTCCTAATGCGGAGCTATTTGCTGATTGGTGTACAGGAAGTGCTTGTATTGGGATTACTCTATTATTAGAAAATCCAAAATATAAGGGATACGGAATAGATTCTTCTGATGCAGCATTAAAGTGGGCACAAAAAAATGCAAACTTATACTCTTTAAATGAAAGAATTACTTTTATTTGTGAGCAATCACCTTCAAAGTGTACAATTAAAGAAAACTCTTTAGACTTTATTATTTCGAATCCTCCATATATTCCGACATCAAAAATAGAAGGTCTTATGAAAGATGTTAGGGATTACGAGCCGAGAGAAGCGTTAGACGGAGGGGAGGAGGGCATAGATGTACTACTAAAAATAGTTAATAATGCTCCTAGATTGTTAAAACCTGCTGGTTACATAGCTCTTGAAACTGATGGAGATGAACAAATAGAAAAAATTATTGAGTGTATCTCTGCAGATTTTAAAATAATAAAAAAAATTTATGATTATAACAACATAATGCGGCATCTTGTATGTCAGTTAAAGTAGATAAAAAGATGTTAAAATATTTTTTATAAAATAATAATATGGAGGTGCCCCAAAATGGAGAAAAGGGAACTAGTAATTATTGGAGCTGGTCCTGCTGGTCTTACTGCAGCTATTTATGGAAAAAGAGCAGGATTAGACGTTCTCGTTTTAGAAAAAGCAACCCCTGGAGGGCAGATTAATAATACTAATGAAATAGAGAACTGGCCTGGAACTATCCACGCAGGTGGTATGGAGCTTGCAAAGAAATTTAGGGAACATGCTGAACATTTTAAAGCAGAGATAAGAGAAAGTATAGTTGAAAAAATTGAAATAAGAAATGGAACAAAAATAGTAGTAACAGATAAAAACGAAGTAGAAGCAGACGCAATAATTCTATCATCAGGAGCAAGTTTTAGAAAGTTAGGATGTAAGGGTGAAGCAGAAAAGATAGGAGCAGGTGTTAGTTTTTGTGCAGTCTGTGATGGAGCTTTCTTTCAAGATGAAGTTATAGCGGTTGTTGGTGGTGGCAATGTGGCAGTGGAAGAAGCAAATTATTTGACAAGATTTGCGAAAAAAGTTTATATAATTCATAGAAGAGATGAATTTAGAGCAGACAAGCTTGCAGTAGAACAAGCATTATCCAACCCCAAAATACAGCCAATATGGAATACTGTCGTAGAATCTATTGATGGTGATACTTTTGTAGAGAAAATAACGGTAAGAAACGTAAAAAATGATAACCTGCAGGAGTTAGCTGTAGCAGGAGTATTCATTTTTGTTGGTACAGAGCCTAATGTGTCATATCTTGGAGCAAAAAACTCTATAGTCAATCAAGCCGAGAATGGATGGATAATAACCAACGAAAAGATGGAAACTTCAACGGAGGGGATATTTGCTGCGGGAGATATGCTTGATAAATCGTTACGTCAAGTGGTAACAGCTGCTGGAGATGGGGCAACTTCGGCGATGTCTGCACATTCTTATATCACAGAACAATTACATATTGAGTCGTTATTATTTAAGCCGGCCCATGTGTATGCATTAATTACTTCAAGTATTGATAAAGCACAAGTTTCATTGCAAGTTGAAACCGAAAAGTATTCAAGAGAAAGCGGCAAAAAAGTTTCTTTTATAGATGGATACAAAAATAAAAGAATTCTTGAAAAATTAGGAATAAAATCTTTGCCTGCATTATTAGAAATAAAAGATGGGAAACTAATACGCAATATTGAACCCAAAGAAATTGCAGCTGTAAAATTTTTCATGGAATAGTAATTCACAAATATCATAAAACAAACAAAGCAGGGAGAGCATGTACGCTTCCTGCTTTGTTTGTTTTATAACAGTAAAAATGCCCTTGTGAGTAATTAAAAGGACAGTAATATTATATAATATGTAAAGTTAAGAAAGGAGTGGTTTCTTGAAGAAAGTCGCATTACTTTCTTTAATTATAATGTTTTATTGTGCATTTACGACTTCCCTAGAAGCCAAAAATACTCTTGATTCTGCCGCAAAAACCATAAAGAAGGAAACTGAATTTGGTAAGAAGGCTGCCTTAGAATTAGAAAAACACATACCTAGATTGTTAGATCCGAATAAAGAAGCACATCTATCATTGATAACAAGCAGGTTGATACCATTTTTAGAAAGAGATTTAGATTATAATGTTCGTATTTTAGAAATGAAAGAACCAAATGCTTTTTCATTGCCTGGAGGGACAACATACATAACCACAGGGATGCTATCATTTTTAAAGAGCGATGCAGAAATAGCTGCAATTTTAGCACACGAGTTTGTGCATGCAGATAAAGCGCACGTAATAAAACAAAATAAAAAGAGTAGTAAATTAAACTTGATTACTTTATTAGGCATTTTAGCAGCAACACAGGGTGCTGGGGCACCGGCAATGTTAGTTTCTAGTGCTGTTCAGACTGCTATAATTAATTCATATAGTATTGAAATGGAAAAGGAAGCGGATGCTATAGGTATAGATATTTTATTTAAAGCCGGATTTAATCCAACCGCGATGCTCACAACTATGGAGCGTTTGAAGGTTGAAAGATTAAAGCGTGCATATATTAATCCAGGAATCTATCAAACACATCCAGATGATAAAGAGAGAGTTGAGGCTGCTTTAAAATATATGAAGGATAAAGGAATTCCTGTAAGTAGAAGAGACGTAGTAAAAAAACTAAATCCAGAGGTAGTCTTAATTTCTGGTGATATATCTCTGACTATTGATGGTATCACGCATATATCTATTAAAGAGTCAAAAAAATCAACATTGTTGTTAACAGAACTAGCAGAAAAGCTTAATAGATATTTAGAGTTAGAGCTGGCACCTTATGATATTCAGGTAGGAACGTCCAATGGAGAGGAAGCTCTATATATAAAAGGTAATGTCATAATTAAAGAAAGTGACTCTATCCCAGGAATCCCTAAATTTTCTACCTTACGAACAAAAATAAACGATATAATCAATGAGGCAAGAAGAGAAAATCCTATTTCTAACTATTTCCAATAGAACTTATATGAGAATAAGAATTCAGCTCACCTAGCCGACAAGGAGGAAGCAATGTATATTTCACTTTATCGTAAATATAGACCACAAACATTTTCTGATATGGTAGAACAAGATGCAGCAGTTTGCATTCTACAAAATTCACTAAAAAATAAAAAATTAGGTCATGCCTATCTTTTCTCTGGTCCAAGGGGATGCGGAAAGACATCTGCCGCACGTTTACTTGCAAAAGCCTTAAACTGTTTAGCACCTACTGAAGACAAAGAACCATGTGGAGAATGTATAAATTGTAAAAGTATTACTTCGGGAGAACATTTAGACGTAATTGAGATTGACGGAGCATCAAATAGACGTATCAGCGAAATTAGGGAGCTTAAAACTCACATTGATTTAAAGCCCCTAAGCTCCTTATATAAGGTATATATAATAGACGAAGTACATATGCTTACAGAAGAGTCCTTTAATGCCTTATTAAAAACATTAGAAGAGCCTCCTTTAAATGTTTTTTTTGTCTTAGCAACAACTGAGCCACATAAAGTTCCTGTGACAATAAGGTCAAGGTGTCAGCATATACCCTTTCATAGGATATCTATAAAAGGATTAGTAGAAAGAATAACATATGTATGCGAATGTGAAAAAGTATCTTTCGAAAAAGAAGCTATTTGGGAAATAGGAAGGTTGTCTGATGGAGCACTTAGGGATGCTCTTTCTCTTTCAGAACAAGCTATAGTTTTAGGGAAAGGGGAATTGTCTCTTGCTAGTGTAAAAGAATTAACAGGGGGAGGAACGAGAGCTGAACTTGAAAATTGGATTCTTGATTTTCGAAATGATCAGAGTAAAGCTGTTCTTAATCTTGATGATATGCTTTCTTCTGGAGTGTCTCCAGAAAGTTTTTGTGAAGCACTTTTTATTATATTTAGAGATCTTTGGTTGTATCGCCTTTGGGGAGACAGTATTTTTGAAGTCTTAGAAATTTCTGAAGATGGAAGAACGTTTTTAAAAAACGAGTCAGCAAGTTGGAGTTCTAAAAAACTAAAGAGCGTTTGTGATTTTTGTAACTCTTTGCTACCTAGAACAAGGTATGGAATGAAAAAGGAAGTTTTTTCTGGAATTATCATGCTCAAGTTGTATGAACTTCTTACTAATGAAGAGGTAAAAGAAAAAAAAGAGATAGATGAAAAGACAAACTATCAAGCTCAAGTAAATGTGCCAGAAAAAAATATCCCAATCGCAAAAAAGATATCGCAGGTAACTATGACAAAACAGGATACAAGTAAGACTCTTCTTGAAAAAAATAAGAACCCTGATGAAAATATCTTGTCACCAAATACAACGAGTGTAAGAATAACCTCTGGCGCAGATAATACATTAGATATTAATGAGTTGTGTAGTGAATTAGGTATTGATGTCCTCACAAAAATAATATGTAAAACACAACCGAAAGACTTGCTGATTATATCTGCTTTGCTTAATGTAATAATAAAGTTAAAAAACAACGAACTTCAATTTGAGTTCCCCAGTAGTGGTCTATCAAAGACAATTATTTCTCTTCCATCAAACAAAAAGCTGCTAATTAAGATAATAAAAGATGTTTATTCTGTAAATGTAATAGAAAAAAAGGAAGTTGAGGTTTTAGCACCCCTAGCACCCTCTATAGAAAATAAGGTAGAAAAACATAGGATGGCCATGTCAGATAGCCAAGACGTTTTAAATAACAAGAAAATTTCAACGAAAGCATTGGCATCTCCGGATAGAATCCTTAAATTATTGGGTGCTGAAATATTGTACGTACAAGAAACAGATAAATATGACGAAATGGAACCATTGAATTGTGAAGGAGACAATGATGAATAAACCTTTTGTTCACTTACATGTTCATACAGAGTATAGCCTTTTGGATGGAGCTAATAGATGTGAAGAATTAGCGATAACAACGAAAAAAATGGGCATGAATTCGGTTGCTATCACTGATCATGGTGTTATGTATGGCTGTTATGAGTTTTATTCAAAATGTAAGGTCATTGGAGTAAATCCAATTTTAGGTTGTGAGGTTTATGTTGAACCTAATGGACATACTTGCCGTGATAGTAAGAATCAGTATCATTTGATACTTCTTGCGGAGAATGAAGAGGGGTATCACAATCTAACTCGTCTTGTTTCAATAGGAAGTACGGAAGGATTTTACTATAAACCAAGAATAGATCATGACTTGTTAGCAAAATATGGCAAAGGAATAATAGCATCTTCCGCATGTTTAGGTGGAGAGATTCCAACTTTTATAATGCAAGGAGATATCGTTGGAGCCACAGCAAGAGCAGAGATGTACAGAGATATTCTAGGAAAAGACAACTTCTTTTTAGAAATACAGCATAATAGTATTCCGGAACAAGCTTTGGTAAATAAGGCTTTGGTAGATATTGCAAGAAGATCTAGTTTTGAACTTATAGCGACCAATGACGCTCATTATTTAAAACAAGAAGATGCTCAATGGCACGATGTTCTTCTATGTATTCAAACCAATAGTTTGAGAAGTGATACTAACAGATTAAGATTTCAAGGCGACGACTATTATTTTAGGTCGCCTGAAGAAATGTGGGATATCTTCGGAGCAGAACTCCCAGATTCACTCATAAACACACAAAAAATAGCGGATAGATGTAAGGTGGAGCTAAAAAAAGATAAATACTATTTACCTGAATTTCCTATTCCAGAGGGAGAAACTCTTAAATCTTATTTAAGACGGAATGCAGAGGAAGGGTTAGAAAAGAGAGTAAAATCCGATGTAATTCCGGAAAGATACAAAAATAGATTAGATTACGAATTAAATGTTATAGAAACCATGGGATTTTCTGGATATTTTTGTATAGTAGCAGACATCGTAAATGCAGCTAAAGAACGTAATATTCCTATAGGTCCAGGCAGGGGCTCAGCGGCAGGTTCCATCACAGCGTGGTCTTTGGGTATAACAGATTTGGATCCAATAAAATATAATCTTTTATTTGAGCGTTTTTTAAATCCAGATAGACTAAGTATGCCTGATATCGATACAGATGTATCAGATAAGCGAAGAGACGAACTTATTGAATACATTGTGGAGAAATATGGAAGTGATAAAGTTGCTCAGATAATAACTTTTGGTTGTATGAAAAGCAGAGGAGCCATCACCGACGTAGGAAGAGCACTTGGTATACCTATACCAGAAGTGAGGAAAGTCACAACACTTATTCCTGCTGATTCTAATAAGTCTGGTATAGCTTCAATACCTGAGGCAATTGAAGGAATTCAAGATTTAGCACATCTATATAAAACCGAACCTAGAATAAAAGAACTTCTTGACATCGCACAAAAGATTGAGGGTATTTCACGACATTGTTCTCAACATCCGGCAGGAATCGTGATCACACCTAGCCCTCTTATTGACATGTTACCTGTAAGAAAATTTGGTGAAAAACAAAATGTAACTCAATATTCTATGGATCCAGTTGAAGCATTAGGCCTAGTAAAAATGGATATTCTTGGATTAAAAACTCTTTCTGTTATTGAAGGTGCTCTTTACAATATCCAGTCTGGAGGTAAGGGGTATATAAATTTAGACGAAATTCCCTTGGATGATACAAAAACATACGAAATGCTTCAAAAGGGGGAGACACTCGGAGTATTTCAACTTGAATCAACTGGGATGACATCATTAGTTCGTCGAATGAAACCAGACTGTTTTGAAGATATGATTGCACTTGTCGCTCTTTATAGACCAGGTCCGCTTGAAAGCGGAATGGCAGATTTATACATCAAGTACAAACACAAGGAAGAGCCTATACACTATCTACATCCAAAACTTGAAGAGACGCTGAAAGAAACGTACGGGGTTATTTTGTACCAGGAGCAAGTTATGCAAAGTGCGTATGATCTAGCAGGATTTACTCTAGCCGAAGCAGATTTGCTTCGTAAAGCAATGGGTAAAAAGAAAATGGATGTTATGGCAGAACAAAGAATAAAATTTATTAAGGGGGCAGTCGAAAGAGGAGTAGAAGCAACGCAAGCAGGGGAAATATTTGACAAGATTGAAAAGTTTGCAGGTTATGGGTTTAATAAATCACATAGTGCAGCATATGCCTTGATAAGTTATAGAACAGCATGGTTAAAAGCAAACTATGGACCTGAATTTTTAGCCTCTTATTTATCAAGTATAGTCGGCTCAAAAATGGATGTATTGGGGCAGTATATAAGGAGCGTAAGAGATGCAGGATATCCTGTTTTACCTCCGAACATTAATGAATCAAAGGAAGATTTTACTGTAGTGGGTGATGTTATTAGACTCGGGCTTTCTGCCGTAGCTAAAGCTGGACATGCTGCAATTGAAAATATTATTAAGAATCGTGAAGAATACGGCAAATTTGATTCATTATGGGATTTTATAAGTAGAGTAGACACAAGAGTTGTAAATAAAGGTGTTTTAGAGAACTTAATAAAAGCTGGTGCATTTGACAGTATAGAAAAAAATAGAGCAAAGCTTTTTAACTCTTTGCCCCTTTTTATAGATGCAGCTTCAAGAAATGTTTCTTGTAAAAATCAATCATCTCTTTTTGCTGAAGAGGACGCCGTAATGTGTCCCGAAATGCCTTGTTGCGAAGATTTTAGTGAAAGAGAAAAATTAACTTTTGAGAAAGAAAGTATGGGCCTATATATATCAGGACACCCATTTAATCAACATTCTTCCGTTGTTAAGAGATATGCCAACTGTCCATTAATAGAATTAGAAAAGTGGCAGTCGCAAAAGTATCCAGTTATCACAGCCGGGCTTTTATCTTCCGTTTCTGAAAAATATACCAAAAGAGGAGACCCAATGGGTATTATAGTTATTGAAGATGCTGATACTACTGTTGAGGTCGTCTTATTTGTGAAACAATGGGCTAAATACAAGCCTTTACTAAATATTGGAGATCTTGTTTTTATAAAAGGTCAACCTAGGTTTGACAGGGGTATTTCGATTTTAGCAGATGAAGTTTATTTTGAAGATAATTATGCTTCTAATCTTGAAGAGCACTCGGTTTTATCGATAAATGCAGAATTTTGTACAGAAGAGTTTTTTATAGGCCTTTTCAATATTTTTAAAAAACATAAAGGGAACAAAAAAATATTGCTAAAAATATTTTCTTTTGATAAAACTATAGTTTCTGAACTTAAGGGGCAGAAAATAGATTTATCCGAGAAACTTACAAAAGAATTTAATGAATATGCTAAGGAAAAGGCTATACTTGAATGAGTTATTGATTGGAGGAAAAATAAGATGGGAAATAAAACATTTAATGAACTCAGTCCGATTTACGGAGCTACAGAATCTGTAGTTGTTGAAGCACTAGAAGATGGTGTAACTGTTATAGGAGTTACAAGGGGATCAGATAACAAAATATTACATACAGAAAACTTGAAAAAAGGAGAAGTATGGATAGCACAATTTACAGAACATATTTCTGCTATGAAAATTCGAGGACTTGCAAAAGTTCATACAAAATATGGTGTAGTAGAGAGCAGTAAGTAAGTGAAATGTTTTTTTTAAAGAAACAAAAACATAAAAATAGAGAAAACTGTTAATAATGTTATTAATTGGAACGCACATATCAACTGCTGGTGGGTTGCATAAGGTTTTTAAAAGAGCCGAGTTATTAAAGTGTGAAGCAATTCAAATTTTCACGCGTAATCAATTGCAATGGAACAGCAAAGAATTATCATCCGAAGAAATAAAAAACTTTAAAGATGCCTTTATGATATCGACAGTATCAAAGGTAATATCTCACGCTTCGTACCTTATAAATTTATCCGGAGAAAAAAACATAAGGATTAAAAGTGAACATGCACTTGAACAGGAGATTCTTAGGTGTGAATTACTTGGAATAAATGAAGTAGTTTTACATCCTGGTTTTGCGCTAGGGCTACCTAAAACTATTGCAATTAATAAAATAGCCGAGTCTCTTCAGAGAATAATTGATACATTTAAGAATACCAATATTACGATTTTATTGGAGACTACGTCAGGACAAGGCTCTGTTATAGGATCTGATTTTTCTGAATTAGCAAGCATACATAGATTGCTAAATTTTAGCCCAAGAATAGGGTTTTGTATTGATACATGTCATATTTTTGCTGCGGGTTACGACATAAGAACTGTAACTGGATATAATGATGTAACATCTCTTTTAATTAGCAAGCTTGGACTAGAAAACATAAAATGCTGGCATCTGAATGATAGCTTGAATGAACTAGGTTCTGGCAAAGATAGGCACGCAAGCTTGGGTGTAGGGAAAATAGGACTAACTCCATTTGAAATTCTTATGCAAGATAAGCGATTTAATTCATTACCAGCCATATTAGAGACGCCAAAAGAAAATAACGGTGATATTAGAAACCTTGCTATTCTAAGAAAATCTAAATTTATTAAAAAATAGTCTCTTAAGGAGGAAATCTATTGCCTTTTATAAGTTTGCGTTGGCAAGATATACCAGACATTTTTATAGTCGCATTTGTTATATATCGAGTGCTTATGTTGCTTGTTGGTACTCGTGCTATGCAACTACTAAGAGGATTGCTTATTATCGGATTTATAGGAGCTATTGCAAATATTTTAGAATTAAGAACGTTGTCTTGGATTATTGGTAAAGTGCTCGGAGCTTTTATTATAGTAATACCTATTTTATTTCAACCTGAGTTAAGACATATGTTAGAAGAATTAGGTAAGGGGCATCTCTGGAGATCTGATACAGAAAATAAATCAGCAGATATAAGAGCAGAACATTTAACAAAAAGTTTAATCTACTGCAAGAATCAGAGAATAGGAGCATTATGCGTTCTTCAACGTAATACTAGCCTTAAGGAAGTATGGAGAACAGCAATTCCTTTAAAGTCAGATATAACAGAAGAGCTGTTAATATCAATTTTTTGGCCAGGCACTCCACTTCATGATGGTGCAGTGGTTTTAGACCAGGAAAGTATACTCGCTGCCAGCTGCTATCTTCCTTTAACAGAAAAAGCCGATATATCTAGATGGTATGGGACACGGCATAGAGCGGCTCTAGGAGTTACTGAGATGACAGATGCGTATGCGTTTGTTGTTTCAGAAGAGCGGGGGGAAATTACAATTGCGGTTGGTGGAGTACTCTCCAAACCTCTTACTGATAATCAAGTAAGAAGTATATGTAATCATTATTTTAGCTTTGAGGGGAAAAAAGAATCAAACTTTATGTCACGGTTGCGTGAAGAAATTCAGCATAAGTGGCCTGGAGGTAACACTAATGAATAGCTTATTAAGTTATTTAAAAACTAGAATATTAAAGTTAAAAAAAATAATTCTAAGAATAAATAATGAAACCTACTCAAGAACAGATACATCATTGAAAAAAAGGATTGTTTTAGCAGCCATTTCCCTTTTTATATCACTATTATTTTGGGTTTTTATTGCTTGGAACGGCAATAATGAGGGAACTAAAAATATTGCTGTTAATCTAGAATATGAAAACCTTCCAAAGGGACACATAATATATGCTCCAACAAAAAACATAGAGGTAAAAATTTCAGGAAAAGTTAGCACGATAACACGTGTTGAGCATGCTGATATTAAGGCGACAGTTGATTTAGAAAATCTTTCCGTAGGAACATATAATCTTCCAATAAAAGTTGAAGTGCCAGCAACAGTAAGATTAAGAAGTTGGAATAAAACAACAGTTCCAGTAGAGCTTTCAAGATATATTGAACGCAAAATCCCACTCTCATGGAGAATAGAAGGTGATTTGCCTGAAGGGAAAGTAGTCTCTTCTGTTAATATATCACCTAAAGAGGTAACTGTCGGAGGTGCTGAGTCTGATATATTAAGTATTCAAGCAGTTAACGCCATTTTGCCAGATTTAAAGCAATACACTGGCAATGACATAAAAGCAAAAATAGAAATCATAGGAGTAGAGAATAAACAAAATAGAGATCGTATTTCTATCTCGTCTAAGTTTGCGAACGTAAAAATAAAGCTGGAGGATGAGATCCAAGTCGATAAAATCCCCGTAAAAGTATCTATAACTGGCAGTCCTTATGATGGGCTTGAAATTAATACGGTGAAAATTATACCTGACATGGTTTCCATTTATGGTAAAAAGAGTGCAATAGATAAAATGAAAGAATTAATTTTGCCTCCAATTGATATAACTGGATTGGAGCAAAATATACAGCTAATGGTTCCGATACGGCCAATAGACTTAGAATCCGAAATAGAACTAAGAGGGCCAGATAGAGTGAGAGTTGAAATAACTTTACGGAATAAGATAACGACTACAACTTTTACTAACATTAACATTGCGTTGGTAGGGGCGAACTTAACTCAATTTAAGCTTGAGCCTAAGGTGGCTACTGTAACTATAGAAGCTTCACAATCCACAATGAACACACTAAATAATTCAGTGCCGTTTAGTTTATATGTCGATGTTTCTAATGTCGTATCTAAACAAATATCTCTTCCTATTTTAATTAAGAATCTAAAATATGGAGTAGATATAAAAACTATAAGTCCTGAAGAAGTTGAGGTCACAAATTTAAGTTTTTAGATAAAGATAAACGAGTGGGAATTATGAGAGGGGATACCTTTATGTCAATATCAGAAAATAAAAACAGAAGATATTTTGGCACAGATGGAATAAGAGATATAGCAAATAGAAATAACATGACTCCTGAGTTCGCACTAAAAGTAGGGCGAGCTTTTGTATCTTCTCTTAAAAAATTAGGTTATAAAAACATAAATATACTTGTAGGAAGAGACACAAGGTATTCTGGAGCAATGATTCAAGCAGCATTAGTTTCTGGAATTAATTCTGCGGGTGCAAATGTTACAGATATGGGCGTAGTACCTACTCCCGGAGTTAGTTATACTTTGTCAAACAATAGTTATTCCGGAGGAGTCATAATAAGTGCATCACACAATCCTGCTGAATATAACGGTATAAAATTATTTAACTCTAATGGTTATAAGTTAACAGATGAAGATGAACTCTTAGTTGAAGAGATGCTTAATTTCGAACATTCGGAAAATCGTCCAATTAGAGAGAAAATAGGAGTAATTATTAGCGGACTTCATCATTGTGAAGATTATCAGAAAATGCTTATTACCCTCCTAAGTATCGTAAATAAACAAGATTTCAAGATAACAGTTGACGCAGCAAACGGAGCTGCCTCTTATTTTGTAGGACCAATATTTGAAAATTGGAAGGCCAATGTTTGCTTATTAGCTAATAATCCGAATGGGCTAAATATAAATGACGGAGTGGGGGTTACGCATATGAACTTTATATGTGAAGCGACAATAAAAAACGCCTCAAAACTCGGCATAGCATATGATGGTGACACGGATAGAGTTCTTATGTGTGATTGTAAAGGAAGAATAATTGATGGCGATATCATGCTTTGGATTTTAGCGAGATGGCTTGCATCTGAAAAAAAATTAGGAAGCGGAGTCGTCGCGACAGTTATGAGCAACATGATTTTAGAAGACCTGCTTAAAGAAGAGAATATTAAGGTTTTTAGATGTGGTGTTGGTGATAGATATGTAATGGAAGAAATGCGTAGAACAAAATCAAGATTAGGTGGAGAGCAATCAGGACACCTAATAGCACAAGATTACGCCAATACGGGAGATGGATTATCTTCTGGAATTTTGTTTCTTAAAGCGATAGAAGACCTTGATGAAGATATATCTACGCTTGTAGATAGGTTTGATAGATACCCGCAAATACTGGCTAATGTCGAGATAAAAAATAAAAAAACGATAATGGACAGCTCGAAACTAAAAGTCCAATTAGAAAAAGCAGAAAATATGCTTTTAGGAAAGGGTAGAGTACTACTACGACCTTCTGGTACAGAACCTTTAATTCGCATCTTTGTCGAGTCTAGATCTGAAGAGCTAAATAACAAAATAGCCTCAATGTTAAAAGAAACAATAGAGGCAATTTCTATGGAGAATAATAGTGAAAGTATTTGAGAAAGTAAGGCAAGCAGTCTTTCCCGTGGCCGGATTGGGGACAAGATTTTTGCCTGCGACAAAGGATATCCCAAAAGAAATGCTGCCGTTGATTGATAGGCCCTTGATTCACCATGGAGTTGATGAGGCTGTTGCGTCTGGCTGTAGTGATATTATCTTTGTTACAGGTAGCGGAAAAGAATCAATAAAAAAATATTTTAACCATTCGGAAAACCTTGAAAAGCACTTACTAAATCAAAAAAAAGATGACTTGGTTCGTATTATAAGTAGAATCCCAGAACTTGCGGAATTTCATTATGCATTTCAGGAGAAGCCATTAGGGTTGGGGCATGCTGTGCTGTGCGCTGAGAAGTACTGTAAAGACTCAAGTTTTGCTTTGATTCTTCCTGATGATGTAATGATCTCTAACCCCGCTGTGCTAACGCAACTAGACATTGTTAGAAGTAAATATGGTGGTTCAATATTATGCCTTGAAAAAGTTAACCCCAATGAAACATCAAGGTACGGAATTGTAGATGCGGAAGAAATTGAGACAGGGATTTACAAAATAAATGCTTTGGTAGAGAAACCAGAACCTAAAAATGCACCGTCCAACTTAGCAATTATGGGTAGGTATATATTATCCTCTTCGATTTTTAAACATCTAAAACAGATAAAACCCGGGAAGGGTAAAGAATATCAATTAACCGATGCTATTGATTCTATGTTAAAAACTGAACCTGTTTATGGCTATATATATAACGGGCGCAGATTAGATTGTGGGGTTAGAGAGGGTTGGATAAAGGCAACAATAATTAAATCTCTTCAAGATAAAAAATTAAGAGAAATCGTTTTAGAAACGCTAAAAGAAGAAAAAATAATATAAAAATTTATAGTAATTTAATGCAGGAACCGGAAAGAATCTATCTCGTTTTTTGTATTTCCTCTTGGAACGGGAAGTATAATCTAATGTGAGTTACGTTTTTTAGTGCCTTATCATTTCTGCCAGTAATACTAGAAGTCTTTTGCCATTTTCCTCCGTTAAAACGAAAAAGTATAAGAGATTTTCTCCCATACGTTGACCATATATCCCACAGACGTTCGTCAGATGAAGGACCTGTTGTGAAGCCCAATTTAAAAAGAGGGTATGTCCCACCAAGTTTCGATTTACCATCTTTATGTCCAATAACTAACCACTGAGTCAAATCCCAAACAGATTGCATTTCTTTCGAGGAAATTGCATGCTCCCAAGGTATAATTTGAAATCCACCAATATCTCCGTAATTAGAAGTACTGACATCAATTACACCTGAATGATTGGCACGTAATGCACATATTCTTTGAAATAATGTGCCTTCAAATCTTCCTACACCCCCTACAGGTTTTATAACTTTAGCTACTACGGTATACCCATCTTTATCCCAAAGAAATACACGTCCACCCGGATGGTTTTCTATCTCAGCCATGTATGGGAGAGGGACATTTTTTGTACGTAGTATCAAAATGTCTCCTTCTTGTGGAATAGTGTTTAATGACAAAATCTTTTCTGAAGTTGAGCCTTTTTTCTGTATTAAAACTTGAGTGCCAACTTTTGGGGCCCATGAACCAAAAGGGCCATAGCCTGCTTTTGAAGTTACAATAATAGAAGCCCCGGCACCTGCCGCCGGTGCAATAGTTTCTCGAGGGATAATACTTAATGTACGTCCCCTGTCATTTTCAATTGAAACCAACATGTGTATGGCGTTTACTGCTGTTGCGCAGACATGCCCCGGAGTGCCCCATGCACTTGCTGTGTAGCTTGGATATCTAGTTGTTGTGGGAAGTGCGTGTACTTTACCAATAGAGTATTGTTCGTTTTTATAGATTGCTATAACTTCTTCACCAATTATGAATGGAATTTTAATATCAAAATAATCCAACTGCGTCACAACTTCTGAACACGCCGATTGCACTAAAAATAAAGAAAAAAAGAATAAAATATACAAAACATTGATTAATTTTTTCATCAACTTGTCCTTTTTATATCAAATATTTATGTTAAGTGTTATATCTACAACTAATCCAATAAATACTGTGTTCAAAGCACAATTATATCACTATGAGGAAATAAAATAACGGGCAGAGAAAGAAAGGCTAGGTTAATTTAAATTCAATAAATAATGGACAAAATTAAAAGTAGCAGATAGAATAATCAATTGTGCAGAAACACATATATTTATTATAATAGTAATATACTTGTATAAAATATAGGTTGTTAAAACAGAGCTCCAAGCCTTCATAAAATAATTTATATAATTATAAATATTTAGTTTTGAATTATTTAAATATAAGTGCCTATAATGGGGCGTAGCCAAGCGGTTAAGGCACCGGACTTTGACTCCGGCACCGATGGTTCGAATCCATCCGCCCCAGCCAAACAAATTACATATTAAAAACACAGATTACAGATTTAATTTTATAAAAAGGAGAGCTAAAGAATGGCTAATAAAAAAACTTCTTTTTGTGCTTTAATTTTAGCGGCAGGAAAAGGGACTCGTATGTTTAGTGACACCCCTAAAGTTCTCCAACCCATACTTGATAAACCACTTATTTATTATATATTGCAAGCAATTAAAAAATCTGAAATTGGTAATACCGCTGTTATGTTAGGATTTTCTGGAGAAAAAGTTGAAGAATGGTTAAAAAACGAACGAGCCGATGTTGATATACTCTGGCAAAAAGAGCAAAGAGGAACTGGGCACGCAGTAAGGCTGGCCCAAGAGTGGTGGAGTGATTTTGAAAATATTCTTGTACTTCCGGGAGATACTCCTCATATAACGCATGAAACATTGAAAAATCTTATAGAACAACACGTTGAATCTAAATGTGATTGTAGTTTTTTAAGTTTTGAAACTTCCGATCCCACTGGCTATGGAAGGGTAATAAGGAATCAATCTAATATTAAAATTGTAGAAGAAAAAGAAGCGTCTGAAGAAGAACGTATGTGTAAAGAAGTCAATAGTGGGATGTATATTTTTAAAACAAAAACGCTGGCACAAATAATCAATGAACTTACTTGCATAAATAAACAAAATGAATATTATCTAACAGAAGTGCTTACTTTAATACAGAAACAAAGTGGAAGGATAAAAGCAATAAAGTCTCCTTATTCTTCAGAGTTTTTTGGTGTTAATAATCCGTTACAACTAGCAGAATCAACGTCGTTAATGAGAGAAAATATTTTGAAAAAATGGATGTTGTCTGGCGTTCGCTTTATGGATCCAAGCACGACATGGGTGGGCCCAGAGGTTAAATTTAAAAAGGATATACTAATAGAACCTAATGTTCAACTTTATGGTAATAGCACTATAGGCACTGGTTCAAGAATTGGAAGTTTTTCTATCCTTAAAAATGCAAAAATTGAAGAAAATGTTACGATAGTTGGATCAACAAGAATAAATGATAGCATAGTAAAGAGCAATTCTATAATTGGACCGTTTGTTTTTATAAGAGAAAACTCTGAATTATTAGAGGAAGTTTTGGTTGGTCGTTTTGTAGAAATTAAAAAAAGTAGCATATCTAAAAAAACAAAAATTCCACACCTATCATATATAGGTGATTCTAAAATTGGCGAAAATACGAACATAGGAGCCGGAACAATAACATGTAATTATGATGGCCAGAAAAAACATAGTACAATAATAGGTGATGATTGTTTTATAGGAAGCAATACTATAATAGTTGCGCCAATAAATATTGGTAATAAGGCGACTACGGCAGCAGGCTCGACTATTACGAAAAATGTGCCAGAATCTTCTCTTGCTATTAGTAGAGAGAAACAAAAGATAATTGAAAACTGGTATTCACGCAAAAGAGAAAAAGATGGAGGAAAATAAAATGTCGTCGGGTCTTAGAGAAGTAAAGGTTTTTTCAGGAAGTGCACATCCAAAGTTTGCAGAAAATGTTTGTCTAAGTTTAGGATGCTCTCTCTCTGCTTCAAAAATCTTCAGGTTTTCAGACGGAGAAATAGGAGTATCAATTGAAGAAAGCGTCCGTGGCGCAGACGTTTTTGTTGTACAACCCACGTGTGAACCCACAAATGAAAATCTAATGGAGCTATTCATAATAGTGGATGCCCTTAAGAGAGCGTCTGCATATCGGGTTAATCTTGTTATCCCATATTTTGGGTATGCAAGACAGGACAGAAAAACTCGATCCAGAGAGCCTATAACAGCAAAACTAATAGCTAATTTGCTCGAAAAAGCAGGTGCAAATAGGGTGGTGGCAGCAGATTTACATGCCGGCCAAATACAAGGTTTTTTTGATATTCCTGTTGATCACTTAACAGGGGCTTCACTTTTAGCTAGTTACTTTCAAAAAGAGTTAAAACAAGAAGTTCTTAACGGGATGATAACGGTCGTATCTCCTGATATAGGAGGCGTAGTGCGTGCAAGAAAATTTGCAGAGAAAATAGGCGGAACAGACCTGGCAATTGTTGATAAAAGACGTTCTCATGAGGTTGTCAATAGTTGTGAGGTTATGGAAATAATAGGGAATGTAGAAGGTAAGATCGCAATCCTTGTAGATGACATAATAGATACCGCAGGAACAATAGTAAAAGCGGCTGAAGCACTAAAAAGAAGAGGAGCAACTGCAATATATGCGTGCGCTACACATGGTGTTCTCTCAGGTCCCGCAATAGATAGACTGAAGGAGTCATGCATTAAACAACTTATATTAACAGATACAATTCCACTTTCAGATGAAAAGAAAATAGAAAAAATTAATGTTCTCTCAATTGCACCACTTTTTGCAGAGGCATTGAGAAGAATACATTCAGAACATTCAGTAAGCATCCTATTTCGTTAAATTTAAACAAAAATATAATTAATTTATTAGAGATTTAAATAATTTGGGAGGAATTTTTATAATGGCTGTAAAAAAAGAAAATTTAAAAATTGAATTTACAAAAAGAGAAGCTAAGGGAACAGGAGCTTGCAGAAAAATAAGAAGTAAAAATATGTGTCCTGTTGTTTTATATGGACCGGAATATAAACAAGGATTTGCTGGCATTGTGCCAATGAAGAGCATTATATCAGTAGCAAACAGTAAAAATAAGGAAACAACGATTATTGATTTGGTTTTAGAGGATGGCAGCGTGGTTTCCTCTCTCATTAGAGATGTTCAAAGACATCCAATAACACAGCAACTTAGACATGTTGATCTTTATCAAGTTCTTAAGGGACACAAAATCAAAGTAGATATTCCTATAAACGTTATAAATGAGGATATTTGTCAAGGAATTAAAGATGGTGGAATGTTAATTTTTGAGACCAGATTTATAAGCGTAGAAATTCAACCAAGTGACATTCCAGAACAAATAGATTGTGACATAAAAGACCTAGAGGTTGGTTCTGATATATATGTCAGAGATATTCCTATCCCAGGTGAAAGTGAATTGTTGACCGATCCAGAAATACTTGTTTTGCATATAGCTCTACCCAAAGTACAGGTTGAGGACGAAGAGGCTGAACTAGGCGATGATACGCATTCAACTCAAGAAGTAGAAGTTATATCAAAAGGCAAAGAAGAAAACGAAGAGAAAGCTTCGGAGTAGTACAAAGATAGCGTTTATACATGAAGCTAATTGTAGGATTAGGCAATCCTGGAGCAGAGTATATTTGGACGCGGCATAATATTGGTTGGCATGTTCTTGATTCATACGTAAAAAACTTTTCTTTAGATAGGTCTAGTATAAAATTTAAAGGATATTTTTGGGGGCCAACTCTTATAAAAGGGCAAAAGGTCACATTTTTGAAACCTAAAACCTATATGAATTTAAGTGGAGAATCTGTCTTACAAGCTGTAACATATATGAACTTATCTACAAAAGATATTCTTGTAGTGTATGATGATGTAGATCTACCCTGGGGGAAAATAAGGCTTAAAAAAAACGGTTCTGCAGGCGGACACAAGGGCATGAGTTCCATATTATCTCTTCTTAAAACGACGGATGTTCCGCGGTTAAGAATAGGAATAGGGACACCTAGTGAGAAGATTGCATTAGATGCTTGGGTTCTAGGGAAAATCCCAGCAGAACAGCGGGAAAGCTTTGATAAACTGAAAGATGTTTCGATAAAAGCTCTTGATTTGTGGCTTTTTAATGGTATCGAAGTGGCAATGTGTAAAATTAATGGTCTTAATTTTGAACCAGAAGAGGCGTGAAACATATCACGCCTCTTCTGGTTTTTTAAGAAAAAAATGGTGTCAAAATGAACAAATCTAAATCAAATAATTTTTTCACTTTAAGTGTGGATTTTTGGAATAGGAATAAAGCCGTATTTGTCCCAACAAAAGGTGCAATGCGTTCTTGGCTATGTAAAGATTGTAATACACAACTGTTGGTCATATTACCCGACCAACGACAAGCTAAAGAGTTTTATAACGATGCAAAAAGTTTAAACATAAAAGAATCAATATATTATCTTCCTGAAATTCCCTTTATAGAAGACAAATTTAAAATTCATGCGATTAGGATGTCAAGAGGCGGAATATTAAGCCGTTTTAGAAACACGAATGGAATGCTTATAGCAACTCCTACCTCACTTCTTGCTCCCTTTGAAAACACGGATTATTCTTTTCAATTGTCTGTAGGACAAAATATACCTAGAGATACTCTTATTGAATGGTTAATAAAAAATATGTATGTGCAGAATGATCTTGTCTGGTCTCCAGGCCAATATGTTGTTAGAGGAAGTATTGTAGATATTTATAGCCCATCTGAAGACTATCCTCTCAGAGTAGAATATTTTGATGATGAAATAGTATCTCTTAGACAATTCCTGCCAGAAACCCAAAAAAGTATATTTTATTTGGAAAATTTTTATATACGTAGTTTAATTCCAGAGATAAATAGAGTCTCTTTAGAAAAAAATTTTGCATCTAATATGCACATTATTTACTTTGACCCTAAAGAAATTGAAGATAGTGCAGAAAACACATTATGGTTATGGAAAAACCTTGATAGTAATTTACAGAAGGCCTTACCTTATTTGGAGTGGAGTTTTTTATCTAAAAAACTTTCAAAGTATAAGAGAATAAGGGTTGTGCACGACACTAACACCATTTCATATAAAATGCCAATCAAACAATTTCCTTTACATAAGGGCAAGTTGAAAGATTTAGATAAGCTTATAGACTCATTCGTTTATGAAGGGTATAAAATTAGTTTTTTTACTCGTTCTGAACTAAGTAAAGACTGGACGCAAGATAAAGTGTATGAGCATATAAGTAAGAGCATTTCAGAAGGTTTTATTGATCCTATTGAAAAGATAGTCTTGATATCAGATTATGAGCTTTTCGGTTTTAATTTAATAGAAAATACGGATTATATTAATGCTCCAAGAGATTGGGGAGCGGGATTAGAGCCTGGACAATGGGTTATACACGATGACTATGGTGTAGCAAAATACATTGGCTCAAAAATTGTGACAACTGTAGATGGAGAACAGGAATATTTAGTTCTTGAATATGCAGAAGAACAAAGATTGCTAGTGCCAGTTTTGTATTCTTATAAAATATCTGCATGGTCTCCTTTGCCTGGACAAGAGCCGGTACTAAATAGTTTAAAGGGTTCACGTTGGAAAAGGAGTTCAGAAAAAACATTTGAGTTGGCAAAAAAAACAGCTGCAGACCTATTAAAAGTGTACGCTGAGCGGGAAATTATAAAAGGACACTCTTTTTCGATTAATACCGAACTTATGAAAGAAATTGAAGGAAGTTTTCCATATGAAGAAACAGTTGACCAAAGGAAAGCCATTGAAGCAGTTACTATAGATATGCAAGCTTCGTACCCTATGGATCGTTTAATAGTTGGAGACGTAGGTTTTGGTAAAACAGAGTTGGCAATAAGAGCAATAGCAATATCTGTATTTGATGGGAAACAGGCCGTTTTAATGACACCTACTACACTTTTAGCACAGCAACACTACGAAACAATTTCATCCAGATTCAGTAATTTACCGGTAATAGTAAGAGTTATTTCTCGTTTTGTACCCTTACCTGAACAGAGAGAGATTATAAATGATTTAAAAAAAGGTAAGGTGGACGTTATTATTGGTACTCACCGTTTGTTGAGTGAGGACATAAAATTCAAAGACCTTGGACTTGTAGTCATTGATGAAGAGCATCGATTTGGTGTAAAGCACAAGGAACATTTAAAAAAAACAGCACCTTATGTAGACATTTTAATGCTTTCTGCGACTCCTATCCCGCGTTCTCTTTCGCTTTCATTAAGTGGGTTAAGAGATATTTCGCTCCTTCAAACCCCCCCACAAAGGAGATTACCTATTATTACTGTAGTTAGGCCCTGGTCTGAAAATTTGTTAATAAATGCTGTGTTGCGAGAAAAAAACAGAGGTGGTCAAGTTTTTTATGTACATAATAGAATAAATGATATTCATGAAAAAGCTGCAAAACTAAAAAAACTTTTTCCAAAACTAAAGATTGGAATTGCTCATAGCAAAACGCCAGAAGTTGCATTAGAAAAAACAATGTCTTTATTTTCTTCAGGAGAAATTGATATATTGGTTTGTACTACGATTGTTGAAAGTGGTTTGGATATACCTAATGCGAATACTCTGATAATTGATGATACTCACGAACTTGGATTGGCACAGATTTATCAGCTTCGCGGGCGTGTGGGAAGGCGAGAAGAGCAAGCTTTTGCTTTTCTATTTTATCCCGTAGAAACAGCACTTTCTACAAATGCAAAAGAGAGGTTAGAGGCAATTGCAGAATTAGATGAGCTTGGAGCAGGGTATAGTTTGGCTCAACGGGATTTGCAAATAAGGGGTGCTGGTGATTTGTTAGGAGTCGCACAGCATGGTAATGCGATAAAAATAAGTCATCAAAAATATTATGATTTATTATCGGATGAAATAGAAAAAATTCAAGGGATATATACATCACAAGTAGAAGTTAAAATATTGTTTCCCGCGACAATTCCAACATTTTATTTGCCACAAGAAGCTCAAAGAGTGACACTCTACAGAAGGCTAATAAAAATAAAAGATCCTAATGAAGTTGTAGAACTCAAGAAAGAAACGGAAGATAGATTTGGGAATTTACCGAATAGTTTGAAGTTTCTTTTTGATCTAGCATTTGTACGTTGTTTTGCGAAAGAATATGGAATTACTAAAATACTATGCTCGCGTGAAGAAACAATAATTTATGGAGAGCCAGAAGGAAAATGGGAAAAATTGAGATATACAGGTAAGTGGTCTAAAAGGCTAAATGGAGTTATTTCAATAGGGGGATATGTAGGAATTACTTCTCTATGTGAGATAATAAAGAGCGATGAAATTTAATGGGATAAAAACTCCATATGTTTAACGAAAGATGAGGGAGAATTTATATTACTATGACTAAAAATACATCCGTAACAGACAAGTTTAATCACCTTATAGAAATAATGAGGCGTCTTAGAGCTCCAGATGGTTGTCCTTGGGATAAAGAACAAACCCTTTCTTCATTAAAACGCTATATTATAGAAGAGGCTTATGAATTAATAGAGGCAATAGAAAATGAAGATAATGCAAATATATGTGAAGAAGCAGGAGATCTTTTGTTACAGGTTGTTTTTGTATCAATCATTGCTGATGAGCAGAATTTTTTTAATTTATCAAATGTAATTGATGGCATATCTGATAAACTTAAAAGACGACATCCACATGTATTTGGAGATCTTAAACTAAATGATAAATCAGAAGTTTTAAATACTTGGGAAAAAATAAAATCAAGAGAGCGTAAGCAAGAACAAAATAATCATTCTATTCTAGAAGGAATACCCAAAACACTCCCTTCATTATTAAAAGCATATAGAATGCAGGAAAGGGCAGCAAACGTTGGTTTTGATTGGCCTAAAGGAGCGATAGCAACTGTTTTACAGAAAATAGACGAAGAAATATCTGAAGTTAAAGATGCCATAAAAACAAAAAATAAGCATAGAATTGAAGATGAAATAGGAGACTCTTTTTTTTCAATAGTGAATTTATGCAGACATCTTGAAATTGATCCGGAAGAGTCACTAAATAATGCATCTAGAAAGTTTGCACTTAGGTTTCAACATATAGAAGAAACGATATCTAACAGCAAAAAAACGTGGTCAGACTTTTCACTAGAAGAACTTGAAGCGTTTTGGATAATAGCAAAATTAAAAGAGAACGACAAAAAAATAAAAAATTAGATATAATGAAAAAGCTTGGATCGATAGAGATAATTTTAGAAAAGTTGTTATGTGAATCTTACTTATTTGCTTTAAAATACTAAAACAATTGGAAAGACTATTACAAATGACAAACAAAGAAAAAAATATTAATACAAACACAATTTCTGCAACTTATATAGATGAGCAAGTAATCCACTTACTCTCGCATTATTCAGAAATACACAAAATGGCAGAGAATTATTTTAATGTAAAAATATATATACGCGGTGAAAAAATATCTATAAAAGGAAAATCAGATGATAGCCATAATATAAAAAAACTAAATAGGGTTTTGAAGCAGATTGCAGAGTTTACTTCTTTTAACAAAGAAATTTCTAGTGAAGAAATCCGTATGTTTTTTAATCAAATGGTTTCTGAGGGGGCAGCAGATTTAAGAGATCTCCGTGAAGAAGTAATATGTCTGAATAACCAAGGGAAGCCTATTTGCCCATATACAACAGGGCAAATATAATACGTAAAAGCAATAAAAGAAAATGACATCACTTTTGGAATTGGTCCAGCCGGTACGGGAAAGACTTATTTGGCGGTAGCACAAGCATTTGCATATCTAAAAGAGAGTTTGGTTAAGAGGATTATTCTAGTGCGGCCTGTAGTTGAAGCAGGAGAAAGTTTGGGTTTTTTACCGGGAGATATGTCTGATAAAATTGAGCCATATCTAAGGCCTTTGTATGATGCGTTTTATGACCTAATACCACCAGACAAGTTTAATCGATATTTATCTAAGGGAATAATTGAGTTGGCTCCGCTTGCATATATGAGGGGACGTACTTTAAATGACAGTTTTATTATTCTAGATGAAGCTCAAAACTCAACACAAGAACAAATGAAAATGTTTTTGACTCGCCTCGGCTTTAGATCTAAAGCTGTGATTACTGGCGATATCACACAAATAGATTTATTGGGACATAGAAAAAAATCAGGACTAATTGAAGTAACTCACGTATTAAAAAATATAGAAGGCATCAAATTTATAAATTTGACAACACGAGACGTGGTAAGGCATGAAATAGTTCAGCGTATTGTGCGGGCCTATGAGGAATATGATGACAGAGAAAAAGAAAAAAACATCACTTGATAAATTTGTGATACACACGATAGATAAATGTAAATTTAAGCCAGAAAATAAACAATATCTATTTTTGCGCTTTTATCTATTGTTTTTTGCTGCACTTCTCATTTCTTTAAACTGGTATATATCAGATAGAAAAGACAATTACAGTGTTGGTTACCCGTCTAAAAAAACATATTTTGCACTCATAACTTCACGTTATGAAGATAAAATGGCTACACTTGAGCTTCGTCAGCGAGCTGCCAACCGTATCGTAGATGTTATGGTTCGTGACGAAGAAGAAACAAAACAACTCGCTGAAAGACTAAGTTATATAGAGAGTGGTAAATATGAAATAGTACTTAACAGGGAATTAACTAAACTGTTATTAAAAATTCCAAAAGACACAAAAGAAAAGATTATAAGAGCTGTAATACAAATTGGAAATAAAATTACAGATAAGACACATACCAGAGAGCAACAAGCAAAGCTAATATGGAAACAATTAAATTTGACAGAACTTAAACAAAGTGAAAAGAACGTTGCTTTTCAAATACTCGATGTAGTAATGAGCCCAACATTACATTCAGACTTTGAAATGACTGCCAGACTACGAGAGGATATTTCACACCAAATCCCCGCTGTAATTAGGGAAATTCGTCCTGGTTCAGTATTAGTGCAAAAAGGACAGCTTATAACAGTAGAGTTGGCAAAGTTATTAAGGAGCCAAGGATACCCTGATGCAAAATATCCATGGAAAAACCTGTTAGTTATTCTTTTTGTTATCTTTGCATGGAGTTTTTGGCCTGTTTGGATCGAGAGCGGATTGAAGGAAAAGTTGTCTGAAAAAGAGTGGTTATATGTTTCTATCGTACTTTCTCTGGTTTGGGCATTGGAACTAATTTTTGCTCGTATGGGCAGCTATTCAATGGCGGTTTTAGGTATGACTGGATGGTTGTGCCTAACGATTCCTCTTTCTCTTTCATACCACATCATTTTTGGTGGAGGAATAATAAGTGTCATGATTGCATATGGCTTATCACCAGGCATTATTACGATAGGGTTTATATTGGCCTCTTTTTCTGCCGGGATAGGAAGAGTTTTATTTTTAGATCCGCCCAATCATAGAATGACTATTTGGAAAAACTTGTTCTTTTTAGGTATATGTTTGGGCACACTTTCAATATTAATACACTGGGGGCTTAGTCTGTCAATAACTAAAAAACTTGTTGTTTCATCCTTGGTTTTTAGTGCAGTTTGGGGTGCTGTTGTCGTTGCTCTTCTCCCCCTTTGGGAAAATTTATTTGATGTAATATCTCCTCTAAGACTACTTGAACTTAGTCACCCTTCCCAACCTCTAATGAAACGCCTCCAAATTGAGGCACCAGGTACTTATCACCACACACTTATGGTGGGAACGTTAGCGGAAGCAGCTGCCGATGAGTTGAAAATGAATGGCTTATTAGTTAAAGCCGGTGCATATTACCATGATATAGGCAAATTAAAAAACCCAATGTATTTTGTTGAGAATCAAAAAAAAGGAGAGAATGTGCACGACAATCTCTCTCCTTCACTTTCTGAACTAGTAATAATATCTCACGTTAAGGATGGACTTGAAATAGCAGATGAGAATAAACTACCGAAGGTCTTAAGGCGCTTTATATCCGAACATCACGGTACAACGTTGCAGAAATATTTTTATGAGAAAGCCCAAGCCTTAGAAGATAATGTTACAGAAGAACAATTTAGATATCCAGGTCCCAAACCACAAACCAGGGAAACTGCACTGGTTATGCTTGCAGATTCTGTTGAAGCGGCAGTAAAAGGTTCTAACAAACCACTTACAACTTTAAGAGATTTGACACTTTTAGTTGACGCTGTAGTAGATTCGAAAATTAAAGACAAGCAGTTAGAAAACGTAGACTTCACATTTAAAGATATATCAAGAATTAAAGCAAGTTTTATTGAAATATTAATGTCGGGATACCATACTAGAGAAGTACGTGATATAAAAGATGTTATAAAAGAGAAGCAACTTAAAACATCAATAGAGAAAGAAAACGTTTAAACGAAAATGACATTTGAATTTACATTCGACTTAAAAGAAAAAAGTGATATTAGTCATGAGAACATTAAAAAAATAGAAAATATATACACTTCTTTTTTACTAAAAAAAAATGTTATTCCAGAGGCTGTTTCTTATGTAAATGTCTCTCTCACTTTTATGGATTTATCAAATATGACTATTTTAAATAACGAGTATAGGCATATGTCAGAAGGGACAGATGTCCTGTCTTTTCCATTTTGGGAGACAGAGGACAGTTTTTTTAGTCCTCCTCTGGACTGGAGATTTCTTCCACTAGGGGACATAATTATTTGTCCGGAAATAATTAAACAAAATGCAATAGAACAAAAAAAAGAAGTAATAAATGAAATGGTATTAGTTATATTTCATGGGCTATTACACCTTATCGGATATGACCATGATAACAATGAACGGAAACAACAAATGTGGAAAGAACAAAACGATTTGCTATTGGAGTATTTCACTTCTAATACATAAGTAATGAAGGGAAGTTTTTGCATTTGAACGACAACGATGTTCAAGAAAATAAAAAGATTAAAACAGGTTTTGTTGCCTTAATTGGGATGCCAAATGTTGGGAAATCCTCAATAATAAATGCTATGCTTGAAGAAAAAGCTGTGGCAGTTTCTCATAAACCACAAACAACGAGGAACGCAATTAGGTGTATTTACACATCAGATAAAGAGCAGATTATTTTTGTTGATACTCCAGGAGTTCATACCCCAGAACATAATTTAGGCAAGTATATGCTACAAGAAGCATTAGACACTTTGAACCAAGTAGATTTAATATGTTTTGTAGTTGACGCATTAAGTTCTAAGATAAACGAGAGGGAAGAAATGATCTTAGAAACACTTTCTTCGGTTACTGTTCCAGTAATTTTAATTATTAATAAAATTGATAAACTAAAAAACATAGATTTATATGATAGGGTTGCAAGTTTATACTGTAATAGGTTTTGTTTTAAAGATGTAGTTCCCATTTCGGCTTTAGAAAATATTAATCTTAAAAAATTAATAGAGAAGATTAGCGTATTCCTTCCAACTCAACCTTATATATATGATAAAGATATGTTAATGGACGTTACAGAACGATTTTTAGCAGCAGAAATTATAAGAGAAAAAATTTTATTGCATACAGAAGAAGAAGTGCCGCATAGCGTAGCTGTTTTGATTGAAGAATTCAAGAATCCTGATGAATATCCGGAACTAAAGGTGGCAAAGATAAGAGCAACTATTATTGTCGACCGAGTCGGTCAAAGGGGAATAATAATAGGTAAAAAAGGGTTAAAATTAAAAGAAATTGGATGTGCGGCAAGAATAGATTTAGTTGAGAAATTTGGATATCCCATTTATCTTGAGCTATGGGTTAAAGTGAAACCAGGATGGAAGAAATCAGTTGACGAGCTTCGAAGATTGGGTTATAGCAGTTGATGCAGTATAGCAATTTTGAGAAACTAGAACAGGGGTATTATGAGCAAGCAGGTACAGTTATACAAAGAAAAGACTCGCTTAAAAACGGTCTTACTCTGTTACTTTTTTTACGTGATTTAGGGCCAAGGTGGGTTATAGCACCAACAGGATCAAGTAAAAGTAGATTTGGTGGTGCTATAGAGCCGATGGTATGGGGTCTCTATAATATCTATCAAAGTCCATCTGGACTTTATTTGAAATCCTCTGAAATTAAAGAAGATTTCTTGTTATTAAGAAGGTGTTCTAAGCACTTACATACAGCTCTTCGACTTTATAAAACTGTTAGTAGAGTAATTTTTACTACTCACGAAAGTAATGATATCTTAAATTTATTATGGAGTTCAATGTTGCTTTTAAAAGATGGTTGTACTTCAGAGCTAGTGGAGTTTCGTTTTACATGGAGATTACTAAATTTAATGGGACTCGCTCCTTCTTTTAAACAATGTGTGTTGTGTGGTTCGCTAATAAACGAAAGCTCGTTTTGGTGCGATGATGGTTTTTGTTGCTCAAATTGCACGAGTGATATTTTAGTAAATATAAGCCAACTCAAAGATATGCGCTGTGCTGCGATGTTGAAACAAGAGGATTTTATCACCTGGTCCGAAAATAATATTGATATCGATATTTTTAATGATTTTTCTGTTAAACTAAAAAAGTTTTTATCTTCTCAGTGATAGTCATTTTTAAAGGAGGCAACAAGAGTTGAATTTTCAAGAGATAATATTTAGGCTAGAAAAATTCTGGTCATCAGAGGGGTGTATTATACAGCACCCGTATGATATGGAAGTAGGAGCAGGAACTATGAATCCAGCAACAACCCTTAGAGTATTGGGCCCTGAGCCTTGGCGAGTCGCTTACGTAGAACCTTCTAGAAGACCAACAGATGGCCGCTATGGTGAAAACCCTAACCGATTACAACATTATTATCAATATCAAGTTATAATTCAACCTGCACCCTCAAATATACAGGAGATATATATTGAAAGTTTAAAGGCTATTGGAATAAATCCAAAAGAGCATGACATTCGTTTTGTTGAGGATGATTGGGAAAATCCGACAACTGGTGCATCCGGTCTTGGATGGGAAGTTTGGTTGGATGGAATGGAAATAACGCAATTTACTTATTTTCAACAAATGGGTGCTATAGATATGGATGTTGTGCCTTCAGAAATTACATATGGATTAGAGAGAATTGCAATGTTTGTTCAAAAAGTTGATTCTGTTTATGATTTAATTTGGACCGATAATGTCAAATATGGTGATATACACCATAAAAGCGAAGTAGAGCATTCTATGTATAACTTCGAAATAGCAAGTACAGAAATGCTTTTTCAACTTTTTAATATGTACGAGTCTGAAGCAAGAAAAATATTAGAACGCAAAATAGTATTACCTGCATATGACTATGTTTTAAAATGCTCTCATACTTTTAATCTATTAGACGCGAGAAATGCAATAAGTGTAACAGAGAGAACTGGCTATATTGGAAGAGTAAGGGCTTTAGCCAGTATTTGCTGCCAATTATACATAAAACAAAGAGAAGTAATGGGATTTCCTCTTTTAAATAAATTCCAAAAACATGAAAATTATAAGGAGGTGGAATTTTAATGGATACTAAAGATTTAATTCTTGAAATAGGTACAGAAGAAATTCCAGCTCGCTTTATACAGAAAGCACTTGAAGACTTGTACCTCTATACAAAACAGGAATTTGAGCGGGCATATATAGAACATGAAGAAATTAAAGTACAAGGTACACCAAGAAGATTTTTAATATATATCAAGGATGTTGCTATAATTCAAAAAGACAGAGAAGAGAGAGTAAAAGGTCCTGCAAAATCAAAGTCATTCGACGTAAATGGAAACGCGACAAAGGCTGCTGAAGGTTTTGCTAAAAGTCAAGGCCTGCATGTATGTGATTTAAAGGTTGAATTAATTAACAACACAGAATATTTAATGGCAGTAACGAGCCAGTCGGGGTTAGAAACTAAAGAAATTCTTCCGGAAATATTAGAGAGAATAATAAAAAGCCTTTCTTTTCCCAAAAGTATGTATTGGGAAAACAACAATGTTCGGTTTGCACGACCTGTAAGGTGGTTATTAGCCCTATTTGGATCAGATATCATTAATATTAGGTTTGGTAACGTACTCAGCAACAGAATAACAAGAGGCCATCGCTTTATGGGAAGTTCCAAAATTGAAATTTTTACAACGGACGAATATTTTGATGAACTTAAAAGAAACTTTGTCATAATTGATCCAGAGGAAAGAAAGAGAAAGATTTTTACTGGAATTAAGAGCATAGAAAAAGAATTGGATGTAAAGGTAGATATAGAAGAAAACTTACTAAAAGAAGTTATACACTTGAACGAATATCCAATAGCTTTTTACGGTAGTTTTAATAAGACATTCTTAGAGATTCCAGAAGAAGTATTGATATTAACAATGGCAAAAAATCAAAGATATTTTCCTGTAAGAGACTTTGATGGAAACCTCTTACCATATTTTGTAGGTGTAAGCAACAATTTGGCCGTGAATATGGATGTAGTGAAGGAAGGAAATGAACGAGTATTAAGTGCTAGACTATATGATGCAGCGTTTTTCTGGAACGAAGACAGAAAAAGAACTTTGGAAGAAATGACTAATGATTTAAAAAATATAATTTATCAAGAGCAATTGGGATCTTTATATGAAAAAGTTCAAAGGATAAGAAAGCTTTCATCAGTTTTAACAGAAAAGCTGGGGAAAAATAAAATATTACCTATGATTGATAGAGCAGCATCAATATCAAAAGCAGATATATCATCAAGTATGGTATATGAATTCCCTGAAGTACAAGGCATTATGGGAAGAGAATACGCAAAAAAAGCCGGAGAAGATAAGAGAGTATCTCTAGCTATGTATGAACAATATTTGCCAAGATTTTCAGGTGATGAAATTCCAACTGATGATATAGGAGCAATAATTGGCTTGGCAGAACGAATAGACACCATTACTTCGATATTTAAAATAGGGCAAGAGCCGACTTCAACCCAAGATCCATATGCACTTAGGAGGGCTGCCCGCTGTATCAACGAAATAATCTGGGGCCTTTTTTATGATATTGATTTAAGATATTTAGTTGAGACGTCAGCCGCACTGTTTGTTTTAGAAAGTAAAAGGATTGAGCAAGTTTTATCTTTTTTGAATACACGTATTGAAGTACAATTACTTGAAAGAAACTTTGATAGAAATGTTGTCCTTTTAGCTTTACAAACGGTACCATATAGACCATTACAGATACTGCGCTTGGCTGAAACATTACAAAAGGTATGCAAAGAAGATTGGTTTGCTGATTTAATTATTGCAGCGGTCAGAGTTAAAAACTTACTCACAAAAGCTACAAGAGAATTTAACGAAGTTGACCCACAGAAATTTCTTAACGATTCTGAAAAGAAGCTTAATGATGAGTTAGAATATTTAACGACCATTGCAAAAGATGCAATAAAAGCTTCCGACTGGGAAAAGCTTTCTTTGACGTTAGCTAAGCTCGCCCCACTAATATCACGTTTTTTTGAAGACGTATTAGTAATGGACAAAAATCTGGAAATTAGAAATAACCGCCTAGCCTTACTTGCGAAATGCGAGTTGTTTTTTATGCAAATTGGGGATTTTAGTTTGTTAAAGTAGTATTATTAAGAAGTAAAAAATAATTTATACAATGCCTTTTTAATTTAGATAATTTAAATAAGTTTAATTTATTAGGGGGAAGTATTATGGATTTGGCAAAAAAGTATGTATATGATTTTTCTGAAGGTGACGAGTCTATGCGAGGGCTTTTAGGAGGCAAGGGAGCAAATCTTGCACAAATGTGGAAAATAGGGCTACCTGTTCCTCCAGGATTTATAATAACAACCGAGGCATGTCATGAATATTGGAAAGAAGAGGATTTTGTATCAAGTATATGGTCGAATGTAACAGAAGCCATATCAAAAGTGGAAACACTTTCGGGTAAAAATTTTGGAGGCGATAAAAACCCCCTGTTAGTTTCCGTCCGCTCTGGAGCCCCCGTATCTATGCCAGGGATGATGGACACGATTTTAAATCTTGGGCTTAATGATAAAACAGTTGTGGCTCTTGCAGAAGAAGCAAAAGATGAAAGGTTTGCATATGACAGTTATCGGAGATTTATACAAATGTTCTCCAATGTGGTTTTAGGAGTAAAAATGGATAAATTTGAAGAGAAATTGCATGCCTTAAAAATTAAAACTGGAGTATCAAAAGATCATAAATTATCTGCCGAATCATTAAAAGAACTAACTAAAGAATACAAAGATATAGTAAAAAGTGAAGGGCTAGAGTTCCCGGTTGATCCGTGGGAGCAACTCAAGCTTGCTATAGAAGCAGTTTTTAGAAGCTGGAATACACCAAGAGCTATAACCTATAGAAAAATAAATAACATTTCAGATTCCTATGGCACCGCAGTTAGCGTTGTGGCAATGGTGTTTGGAAATCTAGGTGATGATTGTGCTACTGGGGTTTGCTTTTCAAGAAGTCCTTCTACTGGAGAGAATCGTCTTTACGGTGAATATTTAGTTAATGCTCAAGGAGAAGATGTTGTTTCCGGTATAAGAACCCCTGTTCCAATAGAAGAGCTTGAAACAGAAATGCCTGAAGTTTTTATAGAGTTTTCTAGAATAGTAAGGCTCTTAGAACAGCATTACAAAGATGCACAAGACATAGAATTTACAATAGAAAAGGGCAAGCTATATATTTTGCAAACCCGAAATGGCAAAAGAACTGCTTCTGCTGCCGTAAAAATAGCAGTGGATATGTTTAAAGAAAAATTAATAGATGAAAGAACTGCAATATCAAGAGTTTCTCCAGAGCAAATTGAACAGCTCTTGCATCCTCAAATTGATCCCAACGTAGATTATCAAAGGTTAGCAAAGGGTCTTCCAGCCTCACCTGGAGCAGCTGTAGGAATAGTAGTATTCAACGCAGATGAAGCAGCTGAACGCGGTTCTAACGGAGAGAAGATTATTTTGGTTAGACCTGAAACGACACCTGATGATATTCATGGTCTTTTTGCTTCTCAAGGAGTTCTTACAACACACGGAGGAATGACAAGTCACGCTGCTGTAGTGGCAAGAGGTTTGGGAAAACCTTGTGTTTCTGGATGTGAAGAAATTAAGATTAACCTTAAGGAAGAAAACTTTGTTGTGAATGGAGTTATCGTCAACAAAGGTGACTATCTTACTTTAAATGGCAATACAGGAGAGGTGGCCTTAGGAAAGCTCACTTTAGTTGATCCACTTTTCGATGAAAACTTCCAGATAATACTTGACATGGCAGATAAAGTTGCGACTCTAGAAGTTTGGGGCAATGCGGACACTCCTGAAGATGCAGAGAGAGCACGCGTTTTTGGTGCTAAAGGCATAGGCCTCTGTAGAACTGAGCACATGTTTATGGCTCCTGAAAGAATAAGTGTTATGGAAGAAATGGTTGTTTCGACTACCACAGAAGAGAGAATAGAGCAACTAAATAAATTAGAGAAAATGCAAGAAGGTGATTTCTTAGGAATTTTAGAAGCAATGGACGGATTACCCGTTACCATTAGGCTTCTAGATCCACCTCTGCATGAGTTTTTACCCAAACTTAATGTTCTGGAAGAAAAACTTAAAAAAACAAATTCTAATAGTGAAGAAGCTAAAAAAATAAAAAACACTATAAAAAGAGCAATAGAATTAAGCGAACAAAATCCAATGTTAGGTTTTAGAGGTTGTCGTTTAGGATTGGTTTATCCTGAAATTTATGAAATGCAAATAAGAGCCATATTTAATGCGGCTTGTAAATTAGCAAAAAGAAAGATTACCGTTATTCCTAATATAATGATACCCCTTGTTTCCACGCAAGAAGAAACCAAAAGACTCTTTAACACAGTAAAAGAAATAGGAGATAATATTATAAAAAAGAATAATTGTTCATTAAATTACTATATAGGCACTATGATTGAATTGCCTAGGGCTGCCATGGTAGCAGACAAAATTGCAGAATATGCTCAATTTTTCAGCTTTGGCACAAACGATTTAACGCAAACTACGTTTGGTTTTTCAAGAGATGATGCAGAAGGAAAATTCTTGGCTCAATACATTGATCAAGGTATCCTAAAACACAATCCATTTGCGATATTGGACAGAGAAGGCGTTGGAACTCTTATGAGAATGGCCGTATCTTCAGGAAGAGCCACAAATCCAGAAATAAAGATAGGAATCTGCGGAGAACATGGGGGAGAGCCTTCAAGCGTCGCATTTTGCCATCATTTAGGTTTAAATTATGTTAGCTGTTCTCCTTTTAGGATTCCGGTTGCCAGAATTTCTGCTGCGCACGTCGCACTTGGTTTACTTGATTAATGAAAGAAAATTTATAAGAGACGTTAAATATAATTTGTTTTTTACTTTGCGTACGGTTATATGAACAGAGGAGATAAAATGTGAACATAAGAATGCACTGGGAAGAGATCGAAGAAAAAATATTATCTCCTTATGCGGCGTTGGCGTCAAAGAGTAAAGGGCGCTTACACGAAGAGAGTGATTGTGAAATAAGAACCTGTTTCCAACGTGATAGAGATAAAATAATACATTCTAATTCTTTTAGAAGGTTAAAATATAAAACCCAAGTTCTATTATTACCAGAAGGTGATCACTATAGAACAAGGTTGACTCATACACTTGAAGTCTCTCAAATAGCAAGAACAATATCTAGATCCCTTTCATTAAATGAAGATTTAACAGAGGCTATAGCTTTAGGGCATGATTTAGGGCATACTCCCTTTGGTCATATGGGAGAAAAAGTGTTGGATGGGCTTGCAAAAAAATATAAATTAAATGGGTTCCATCATGCAAATCAAAGCCTTAGGGTTGTTGACTTTATAGAGAAGAATGGAAGAGGCCTAAATTTAACATGGGAAGTAAGAATGGGGATATTACAGCATTCTAAAGGGCAAGTAGATGTTAAAGTTGGCTATGATTTGAAAAATCCATCAAGCATGGAAGCATGGGTTGTTAGGATATCAGATTCAATCGCATATTTAAACCATGATCTAGATGATGCTATAAGAGCAGGTATGATTCAAGAAAAAGATCTCCCAAAAGATGTTTTAAAAATAATGGGAGAAACTCATGCTGAAAGAATAGATTCATTAGTTAAAGATATAATTAAAAATAGCTGCCGGAATACGTTGCAATTTAATCCAGAAATGCTTTCTGTCATAGAAAAATTAAGAGAATTCCTTTATTTAAATGTTTATAGTAGAGCGAATGCTTTAATAGAAGACTCAAGAGTAGAACACGTGCTAACTGCTCTTTTTGAATATGAAGTACAAAAAGAGCAGAAGAGTGTTCAAGAAACAGTTGATTTTATATCTGGTATGACAGATAGATATGCTCTCCAGCTTTTTCAAGAACGCTTTGTGCCGTCACCATGGCCACAAAACAAGCATATAAACCAGTTAATAGACTAATCAATAATCTTATATTTTTTTAATAGTTCTTGATATTTTGCTTCCATTTCTTTCTCTTCATTAGAATGTGGATCTTTATATGCTTTGACATCTTTGTTAGGAACTTTATCTTGTTCTTGGGATGTTGTTCTTTTAATGTTACTCGCAGTTCTGTCTGCTTCAGCCATAGTACTTTCTGTAGATTTATTTTCGTTAGGAATTCTAAGTACGTAGGTATAATATGTAGCTTCATCATCTATAGGAGCAAGAAGCAGTTGTGGCGCATTAGGATCAGATTTAGCTTCAGTTATATTCCCTCCATGCCAAGGGCAGGTTGCTGTTGGAGCGTGTCCCGATGGGAGTAGAATGTTAGCTTTAGGACAGCCGTCGGCAGCAATAAATCCGGTTTTTTTACAGACTTCAACCGACTCCACCCCCGCATCTGGGGGTAAAATAAAGGTTGTAGGCAACTTTAATTTCTCTGTAGCATAACTAACAAATGCTTTCCATACAGGTAGAGCAGCTACTGCTCCTGTTTTTTTACCACCAAGAGGACTATGATCATCATTACCAACATAAACTGCCACAACCAAACCGGAGACCCCTCCTATGAACCAAGCATCAGTCCAGTCATTAGTTGTTCCTGTTTTTCCAAAAGATTGAAATCCTTTAATATGTGCATTTGCACCAGTTCCCCATGTTGTTACTTGTTCTAAAAGTGATCGTGTTGTAACTGCGGTTGTAACAGAGATTGCATTTGTCAACTTTGGCCCATTTTGCTCAATAGAAACACCTTTATTTGATTTTATTTCTTTTATCCCATACGGCTCTACCCTATAACCGTTATTTGCAAAAGTTGAATAAGCTACTGCCATTTCTAAAGGTGTTACGCTCGCAGTACCTAAAGACAAAGATAAATCCTCCGGCAAATGAGGAGTAGTAATCCCTATTCTTCTTGAGAAATCAACTATTTTGCTGACTCCGCTAATTTGTGCGACTCTAACGGCAGCAGTGTTTAATGATCTGGCAACAGCATCCATGATGGTAACTTCTCCCGCATATTGCGAAGAATAATTTTTAGGTTCCCATCCATTAGGAAAAACTAAAGGAGCATCAAGTATATGTTCTATTGAACGAAAACCGTTTTCTAAAGCAGTAGCGTATATGATTGGTTTAAATGCTGAACCTGGCTGTCTATAAGCTTGAGTTGCACGATTGAACTTGCTTTCATCAAAGTTTCTACCGCCAACCAAAGCTAAAATTTCACCAGTATTTGGATCTAGAGCGACCAAAGCACCCTCATTAGGCATTGCAGAAATTAGTTCTTCTGCTTTTTTTTGTAAATCAAAATCAATAGTTGTAAATATTTTCATTCCACCCCTATAAACCATATCCGCTCCATATTCAGGAAATAGTTTTTTAAACAAAATATATGAAACAAAATGTGGTGCATCAGTGAGGAATAGAGATTGTTTTGACGTGTCTCTTTTAGCGGGGGTTACTACTTCTGACACACTTTTGTCATAATCAGTTTTTGACATCCAATTAAGATCTAACATGCGTTTAAGAACATATTGTCGGCGAATCTGTGAGTTATTTGTGCTTTTATATGGAGAATATTTCTCTGGAGCAGCTACTAATCCAGCCAATATGGCTGATTCCGTCACATTTAAGTCCTTTGGCTTTTTTTGGAAATATATTTGAGCTGCTGAATCAATTCCATATGCTCCATGCCCCATATATATAGTATTTAAGTACATCTCTAGTATCTGGTCTTTAGAGTATATTTTTTCTAGTCGTATCGCTAAAACTGCTTCTTTTGCTTTTCTTATAATTGTTTTTTCTTTACTCAAGAAGAGGTTTCTTGCTAATTGTTGTGTTATCGTGCTTCCTCCTTGTAAAGCTCCCCTGAAAAAAAAGTCTACTAATGCTGCTCGAAGAATTGCTGTAGGTCTTATTCCCGAGTGTTCATAAAACTTGTCATCTTCTGCTGCCAATATTGATTTAACCATCCAAATGGACACATCATCAAGCTTGACCCACCTTCTATTTTCTTGAAATAGGTGTGTGATAATTTGTCCGTTTCTATCATACAAAACAGTAGCGAGATTAGGTTCATGATCTAAGATTTCTTGTGATGTAGGTAAGCTGCTTGATATATCTTTTATAAATAAAGTCAGAACAATAGCTAAAATAGCAATTGACACTATAAACATGAGAAAGATATTTGAAGATAACCGATTTAAAAAAGATTTTTCTTTCCTTTGCTTGTTAGTTGAAAAATCTTTTTTATTTTTATCAATATTCATTATTATGACTCCCCCTAAACTTAAGGCAACAACAGTTTTATTTCTATGTTAATTCTAGATTATTAATATATAAAATACAACTTATATATACAAAGGGTATTTATACTTTGTTAAAAGAAAAAATAAAAATCTAAAAATAAAAACTACTTGCTTTTTTATCAAATGCATAGTATATTACATCCCGTCGTTATAAAAAAAACACATTAAATAATAACGACGTATGCACCTTGCCAATAGAATACAGTACGTAAGGAAACTATTTAAAAGCTAGCAAATGAGCACCAGAATCAAACGGAGAGTTTGATCCTGGCTCAGGACGAACGCTGGCGGCGTGCTTAACACATGCAAGTCGAACGGGGATATTTAGAAGAAGCTACTTGTAGTGGACTTTAAATATTCTAGTGGCGAACGGGTGAGTAAC
>JAAYFL010000054.1 GCA_012728235.1 Synergistaceae bacterium | reverse complement strand
TTTGATGGGGTTTTTGCAAGCACATTACTACGTGCCAAACGTACCGCCGAACTCACTGTTCCAAAATATAAGGACGAGATAAAAACGATAAGTGGGCTGTCCGAAATACATGTTGGCGACTGGGAGGGTAAAAGCTATGACGAAGTTCGAACCAAATGGGAAGAGCTTTATGATGCAAACGGAAATTCTTTCGCGTCAGTAGCACCTCCAAACGGAGAAAGTTTTAAGGATCTTCAAAAGAGAACTGTCCCTGCCTTTGAAAATATAATTAACGACTACTCTTCCGGAAACTTGCTGATTGTTGCACATGGAGGTGTAATTTGGACTTTAATTTGTCATTACTTTAAATTTGAGTTGAACGACATCTTTTTTTATCCAATGGATTACTGTGGCATACATATGTTAGAGCGTACAGATTCTTTCATGAAGTTAATAAGATATAATTGGAATGAGCATCTTAATATAACTAAAACTGGCTATTAGAGGAGGGTGTTTTTTGAGGAAACACAAGGGGAACTTTATAACTGCAATTGTAATAATTATTGCATTGGCGCTGCTTTGTGCCTCATCATACCTTTTAATCGCCACAATAAGGAATAGAGCTCTCTCAAAAGCTCAGAAGTTTTTGGCCTCTCAAGATTATGTCGCTGCCGCAGAGCACTTTATCAAAGCAGACAAACTTGCATTTCGTACAAACATGGAAATAGAACGTGGATTAGCAGAAAGTTTTGTCGGAACAGGTAATAACGATAAGGCTCTTAAACATTACGAAAGGCTTGTAGAATTAGACCCTTCAAACATAGATGACCGTTATATTTTGGGAGTTTTATACATAAAAACCAAGGATTATAAAAATGTAGAATCTCAAATATCTGCACTTCGCAATATGGAAATGGAAAAAGCAACAGCATATGCAGACGAACTTGCTTCACAAATACAGACACAAGTGGTAAAAGGCTTTATAAAAGATTTTGTAGACAAGATAATTCCCGGATTTAAAAGACTCCCATTCTCAGGAGAAAAAGAATATGACCAGGACAAAGATATTTTTTAAAAACTTAATAATTTTCGGAATAAGTTTCTTTATAATATTGATATCGAGCGACCTTTTTGTTGTGTTTGCGCAAACAGATGTAGATGTAAAAGAAATAGCAACTGCCAGAACGGAGAAACACGTGAGTTTTTTTACTCCTCCTATTCTGATGATTCCCGCTCCGGATTTTAACTTTGAAAAAACAGATTTCGGCTATGCGGATAAGAATAAAAAAATAACAATAGAAGCAACACAGCTGCATTTGCCATACAAAACCCTACTGGATGAATTTAACGTGAATACCTTAAAAAAAGTAGGACTTGAATTAAAATCCAAGACAGATTTTTTATGGAATAAAACCAGTGCGACTCTACTAAAAGTTTTTCAAGCAGGAGAATACTCAGTTATAGGAAAGTGGGTATTGCTACTAGACAAGGGAGAAAAGTCATGGATGATTAGCTCTTCTTATGACTCAAAAAATCAAGACCATGCCGCTGCTCTTCTGGAAATGATAAAATCAGCATATTGGGAAGAAAATGAGCAAAGAGAGCAACTGGATGAATTCCATACAGTTAAAATAGATATAGACAAAAGAGATATTAAATTTGCTGGAATTTCACAGGGAGCTTCCGTTTACACAAAAGATGGAAATCTTCCAACAAAAAGTTCAGACGGAGCTCTTTTTGTTATTTCAAAAAGTAAGAACATTCACAACATAACCTCTAACAGATACTTGCCATATGCAAAAGAAAAAATCAAGTCTATTGAGCCGGACAAAAAGTTAAACATAGTAACAGAAAATAGTGTAACTATAGATGGGTTGCAAGGAATAGAAATAGTAGCAGACGTAAAAAAAGATAACTCTGAGGAAGATGGGCTTCTTTTCCTTACTATGTTATTTGACAATAAAAACATACACACATTTGTTGGAATCGCAAAGAAAGACGTTGCGAATAATCTTGAACTATTCCATTCTCTCTGCCTAAGTTACAAGCAAGACGCATAGAGAGTTGAAAGGAGTGTTTAAAAATGAAGTTGCGTACAATTTCTCTTTACCTAATAATATCTCTGATTTTTGTTCCAGCGGCTCAAGCAAGACCCTTGAGATATCACAGGCCTTTACCTGCCAGACACTATTATCGACATCGTCATCATTTGGGCAATCGTTACTACAGATACAGTGGATCTGATTGGGCAATAGCTGGTGGCACCGGACTTCTTCTCGGAATGCTTATTGCAAATAATAACTCGTATAATGAACGAGTTAAAACTGCTGAAAAAGAGGCTTACGAAAAGAAATTAAACGATGTACAAGATTTCTGCGATAACACCGTTCGGACAGAAATAACAAACGTAACAGGACTCATTGCTAAAAATGGGCTGGCAAATACAACAGCATACTTAAAAACACACTGGAATGAACGAGGATACTCGCCCATTCTGGATGATCGCTCCACAATAACGGTCCTTACCGTAACTGGTTTAAAAGAAGATGTGAAGCTAAAATATACTTTTTTAAAAAATCTTAATCAGTTAAAGGTTACAACCATTTCCTCAGAATATGGGGTATCTGCAGAGGAAAAAGCTTCCTACTTAGAACCGACGCCTATTTCTTCTTTCAGAAAATATGTGGGCTTTGATATTTCTGAAAGCTCTCGTGATCCAGAGGGGCGATTGCTCGTTGGAATAATTGATAGCCCTTCACCGGCACAAATGGCGGACATTAGAAACGGAGACTACATTGTAAAAATCGATACCTATGACATTAAAAATCTGAAAGTCGAAAACATTGGAGCTTATGTTGAAAATAGGGCTAAAAATGGAGCCATACTAAAAATAACCTATTCTCGTAATAATGAACAGCAAACAGTTGCTCTTCAGCTATAAATAAAACATGATTCAAAAAAACGACACGCTCGAAAAACACTCCGAACGTGTCGTTTTACTTTTTTGAAAATGGCGGGCCCGACCAGAATTGAACTGATGACCTACTGCTTAGGAGGCAATCGCTCTATCCAACTGAGCTACGGGCCCTCGCAATATAACAGTTTAGCATGTTGCACTATGCTTTTGCAATAGCTGCAATGGACTACATCCTGTTAAATAAAAACATTGCGACAACTGTCTAATCCCTAGACGTACAGAATATCTTTATATACACTAATTGAGAGAATAAAACTCTCTGTTTTTAAAATTAAGCAATTTTCTATCGCAAAAATTGATACTACTAGATAAGTTTAACCTATAATATTATTGGGAGTGGTGTTTAAAAGATGTTAAAACAAAGACCCGACTGGGATATATATTTTTCACAAATAGCTTCTGTCGTTGCAACAAGAAGCACTTGTCTAAGGCGCTCTGTCGGAGCAGTACTTGTAAAAAACAGACAAATTTTAAGCACCGGGTATAACGGAGCTCCTAAAAAAATAGTTCACTGCGATGTTAGAGGTTGCTTGCGAGAAACCTTAAATATCCCTTCGGGTGAAAGACATGAAATATGTCGCGGTTCTCATGCTGAAATAAACGCTATTGCACAAGCAGCTGCCAATGGTATTGCAACACAAGGATGTTGGCTATATTGCACTCATGAGCCCTGTATTTATTGTACAAAAGCTCTCATAAACGCGGGATGTGAAAGAATTGTTTACCTCCACTCTTATCCCGACGATTTGGCTCGTTCAATTTTAAAGGAATCGGGAATTGAAATAGTAAAACTAAATATTGATGATACTTTGAACAACGCACACGCTTCTGAGAAGGCTTAGCTAAACACAAAGAAACTTTCGGTAGGAAGAGAACCTAAGTTTGTAATATGACAAAAGCAAACTATCAACTTGATAAACAAGAAACGGATTAAAAGATATAAGAACATTTTTACGTTAAAAAGGAGGAGTACTAAATGTCAATTTCAATTATTCTTGCGGATGATCATCCCCTAACAAGAGAGGGAATGAAAGGGTATCTTACCAAAGAATCAGACTTTAACGTGGTAGGAGAATACGCCGATGGCGATGCTGCATGGGCAGGAATACAAAAGTATAAACCACAAGTGGCACTTCTTGACATTCGTATGCCCGGCATAGATGGTGTAGCTTTGGCTAGAAAAATAAAAGAGTCCGGCATACCAACAGCTTCACTCATGCTGACATCTTATGATGCGCAGCAATACGTAATGGCATCATTAAGGTCCGGCGCAAGAGGTTATGTCTTAAAGACAGCAGATATGGAAACCCTTTCAAAAGCTATCCGCATAGTAGCGCGTGGCGGGTTCTATCTCGACAGCGAAGTTGCGAGTGCCGTCGAAGAAGAGGGTGGCTTTGTCCCGGAACCTGTATCGGTAAGAGAACGTGAAGTCTTATTGTTGGCGGCAAGAGGTCTATCAGGCAAAGAAATTGCTACACAACTTTTTATTAGCGAACGAACGGTACAGACGCACCTTGCTTCCATATACGATAAATTAGGAGCCAAAAACAAAACGGAAGCAATGCTCCTATCATTAAAATATGGGATAGTAACTCTCGAAGAACTTATCAATTGAGAAAAAATTTATTGCTACAACTAACCATAGCCGTTTTTCTACCGAGCCTCGGAGCATTCCTGTTGGCATGGGTGGGTTTTTGTCAATTCGAGAAAACCATGGACTCTCTAGCCTCTTCTTATGTACAAAATTTAGCTCGTGGTGCAGCGGCAAGGCTTGAATCAGCCCGATGGGATTTAAAGCCGGACGGGATGTGGCAACCGCGGCAGAAATACAGGCCTGGTGTTGGGATAGAAGGATTTATTGCAGAAGACTTGCCCATACCCGGCACATTTGCAGTTTTTGACGAATTTGGACTACTTTTATATGGCTCTCCAAACGCACCAATGATGTCCGTTTTATCAAACCAATTATTGACTTACGGAGTGCCTAGTAAAATACGAGGCGCAGATGGGAACTATTATACGATAGCATTCTATCCAGTTCTTAACAAAAATCTTTTTGTGTTGGCAGCGGTCTCCTCAAAGGAACTTTTAGGACCAATGGTAACTCTAACAACGTTCTGGCCATTTATGGTGGGGATGTTAGGATTGATTGGAATTTTTGCCGTTTTTATAATGTGGCAAAAAGTTATTATGCCGTTAAAAGACCTTGAGGAAGAGATATCTCTACTGAAATGGGGAGAGGATATTCCACAAAAGAATGCCCCTGAAGCCGTTACTGAGCTGCAAAAACTTAGAGCCGCAATAGTAACTTTAGCTCATTCTGCAATAGATAAAGCCGTACTTAATAGAAGATATGTCACAGACATTGTAAAAGTTCAGGAAGAGGAACGCTCAAGGATATCCAGAGAGATTCACGATGGACCTCTACAAGATGTAACTGCTGTGATACAAAGATTGAGACTGCTTGCAACTGATTTTGATTCTCCAGAAAAAATGCGACAGCGGCTCACAGAAGCAGAAAATGCGGCTTTAGCTGGAGTTCGAGAGATGAGAGAGGTCTGCAATAATTTAACACCGCCCTGGCTCGATCTTGGACTTGCTCAAGCTCTAACTGAACTTTCTGAGCGCCAAAATGCTCAATTGGGAATAAAGATAAACCTTGACCTTCATGAAGTGAGAGAACTCCCAAATGACGTCACTATGGCTTTTTTTCGTGTGGCTCAAGAAGCAGTTAATAATAGTGCTAACCATGCCAACGCAAATGAAATTACAATTTCTCTGCGTGACCTTGGAAGTAAAATTCTGCTAAAAATAGAGGATGATGGCAAGGGGTTTGACGTTCCGGAAAATATTGCGGAGCTAAGAGTAAAGGGACATCGAGGGCTTTCAAACATGCAGGAAAGGATGTCTCTTGTAGGTGGGAAACTGACGGTTTCCTCTTCATCTAAAGGAACTACTATCAAGTGTGAGTTCCCATTAAATACATAAATTAATGTCGCCTTACTGAACTGTTACGAATAATACATTAAAACCGCAGCAGAAAATATCCCGCACAAGTTATAAAAAATTAACAAAACTCTTATTTTACATTTCATAACTAAGTTGTATAAAAAGATATAATATACACAAAATACACAGAGAAATCATTTTGGGGAGAAGCGGAGGTGTAAGGGTGTTAAAACGTTTAAAACTTTTTGTTTATTTTCTTTTAATAATAATTATAGTAACAACCGGAATATATATCTTACTCGATATATCCCTCCGTGGTCGCTTAATGTCCGCTATACCAGCCCCTACAGAAACAAACCCTTACATCTTTATAGAGAACAGGGAGTATGTGTATCCTCGAGCGGTTTCTATCTTTTTAACAGAAAAAGGAGATTCTCTTTTTAAAAATGGCACTCCACGTAGCCTAATGCTTTCCATTGCGTCAACAGCAATGGAATCCGCAGTTCTTATTGAAGAAAAAAATCAAAATAAACCGGAAATTTACCTGGCTTTACGCTACAGCAAGAATGAAATGAAGTCTTTAAAAAAAGGAATACTTCCCGACTCTTTAAAAAAAGTTATAAAGAATGGAAAGATTTTACAGGGAACTAACAAAAATTGTTGGCGAATATATGCAGACAGCTCTGATTATCCTATCTACTACCAAGTTGATAAACACCACGTACTAATGGTAGCAGACTTGGAACTGCTGGAACAAATGAATAATGCATTACGAGGAGAAGAAAAATCACTTACAAGAAAAAAGTGGATAAAAGAAAAAACATTTCCCGGATATATTGAAATAGCAGATGGGGGATTTTTCAATACACTTGGAGGAAAAGACGGAACCCCCGTTATTTTTCAAGCAGCATGGAGACATTCACCAAACGTCGAAAATAATCAAAACTCAGGAGAGTTAAAATGGAAAATATCTGGACTTGATAAAGAAATTTATAGATTAATTGCTGCGTCTGTATCACCAACAAAGTGGAGTGATTCAAAATATTTTTCTGCGGAACCCGTGCTATTCTCATTAGGAATCAATATTTCAAAACTTAAAGGATCCCCAAAAGATTGGCCCCTCCCATTAAACAATCTTGCTCTTCTCGGGAAAACGATGGGACTAAGGAATAAAGAAATACGCGAAATCCTTACAGGAAAAACTGTGGCATCAGTAGGAGGTCACAATCATCTTCTGTGGTTTAACCTTCCCGGTTTTATTATTGAATTTACAGCGGATGAACAGCTGTTAAAAACGGCAGTATCTGCTTTTTGGCAAAAGCTTTTTTTCGGGACAGAACCAAGCCCACTCTCCGGTTTTAGTTACGGCGGAACCGCATCTTTGCCATTTTCAACATTGGGTGTCTCAGATAAAAACCTCGCCCTCTTCGGACTCGTTGCACCCAACTCAATAAAACCTTATAACCAGTTAAGGAAACTTCTGAAAGAAGACGAAGAAGCTATCGGTTGGCTGACTGCAGATCTTCCTCATATTGCTGATGCTTTGGTGGAAATGTCCAAAATGAATTATTTTTCTTCCGAAGACTACAACTCAGAGAGAGATATCTTTTCAGAAAATGACCATACTGAGGAGTGCTTCCAACCAGAGATGAATCTCTATACCTTAGATAATGAAAAAGTAATTTCTTTTAGTAAAATGCTCAAAACATTCGGAAAAATTTCCCTTGTATGGGAAAGCTACGATTCCGGGAGGCTAAATTGGTACGACGTTAGAGCTAAAGAAAACTAAAATAAAAAAGAATTACAAAAATTTAAATATAATTAATTTGTTATAACTAATAACTTGTCTTTATTTTTTCTTGTTGTAAAATATCGCAAGGATAGTGATACATTCGGAGGTTGAAAATATGTATAGTAATGCACTTGAAAAACTTAGAGAGAGGGGTTTCGTTGAATGGAGTAGCCATAACGAGGAATTAGCAGAACACTTCATTAACGATATGGTAACAGGATATATT
>JAAYFL010000053.1 GCA_012728235.1 Synergistaceae bacterium | reverse complement strand
GATAGGATCCGTATCAGTAGATGGTTGTGATGTAACTGCAAAGACGGTGTTTACTAATGAAATACGCCGAAAAGTGGGCTATGTTTTTCAATATCCTGAACAGCAAATATTTTCTGAAACAGTTGAAAAGGAAATATCTTTTGCTCCTACAAATTGGGGAGTAACAGGAACAGAGCTCACAAAGAGAATAAAAGAAAGTCTCTCAACTGTGGGCTTAGAAGAAAATGTTTTGACCAAAAATCCATTCACACTTTCAAGCGGAATAAAAAGAAGAGTGGCAATAGCATCTGTCATTGCGGCAACTCCTGATTTTATAGTATTGGATGAACCGAACGCAGGGTTGGATGCGAGAGGGACAGAAGAACTTATAAACTTGATGAAAACACAAGCAGACCAAGGTGTTGGAATTGTGCACATAACTCACGATTTAACCCTGGCTTTATCTATAAGCGATAAGATCCTTGTTCTCGATGAAGGGAAAAGTATATCTTGGGGTACTCCTAAAAAAACGGCAGAGCTACTATGTTTAGAACATTTAATAAAATTGCCATTACCGGATATACTCAACCTATCGAATATACTAAAAAAAAGAGGGAAAGTTAACCAAGTAACCTTGAACCCATACGAACTTGCCTCTATGATTTCTGAAAGGGAATAAGATGCCTCTTATATCTAAAATATCAATAGGTCAATTTATTCCTGCAAAATCTTTTATACATGATTTAGATCCCCGCTGTAAGATAGTCGTAACCATATTTCTAATGGCAGAGATTTTTATCTTTAAATCAGTTCGAACAATACCCTTTTGGGGATTATTTTTATTTATCTTGATATATCTTTCAAAAGTGCCATTTAGAGCGGTCTTGCGATCAGTAAAACCCATTCTGTTTTTTGTAATATTTACGATCTTTATACATCTTTTGGGAACCAAAGGAAATAACTTGTTTTCAATGGGCCCTTTCTCAATTACAAAAGAGGGTTGCATCGGTGCTCTGACAATGTCCTTTAGGCTTTTATATCTTGTTTTATATGCCGCGATTCTTACTCTAACTACCAGTCCTTCAAAGCTGTCAAATGGGATAGAGTCGCTAATGACTCCGTTTAAGAAAATTGGATTTCCTGCACACGAAGTTGCGATGATGATAACTATAGCTCTTAGATTTATACCAACTTTGTTTGAGGAAACAAGTAGAATAATAAAGTCGCAGCTCTCTCGTGGCGTCAACTTTAATGAAGGCGGTTTAATAAAAAGAGCGAAAGCATATATTCCCGTCCTTGTTCCCATGTTTGCTTTAGTTTTTATGAGAGCTGATATTTTGGCAACGGCAATGGAGTCACGCTGTTATCGTGGCGGAATCGGAAAAACAGAAATGTATCCTTTAACATGGGGGAAAAAAGAAAATATAACGATTATAATGTTCATAATTATTTCTTTTAGCATGTTATTTTTAGACAGAGTTTTTAGATATTCAACATTTTTTTAATATAAAACAGAAAAACAAATAAAATACAAACAGTTGACATACGAAAAAGACAGTTGTGATGTAAAATAGAAGTAATATAAAAAAATAAAAAACAAACACTGTTATTTGCATAATTGGGGAGGCTGGCAAATTTGTGGAGTAGAGATATTGGTATAGACCTTGGTACAGCTACAGTCTTAGTCTTCATAAAAAATAAAGGAATTGTTCTCAGAGAACCATCTGTGGTTGGTATGGATGAAAGCAGCGGCAAAATAATTGCGGTCGGTGAAGAAGCCAAGATAATGATAGGTAGAACACCCGGCAATGTTGTGACCATTCGCCCGCTTCTAGATGGTGTAATAGCAGACTATACCATGACAGAAGTCATGTTAAGAGAGCTCATAAAAAAAGTAACAAAAGGCATGGAACGTGTCGTGCGGCACAGAGTAATGATAGGTGTTCCAGCCGGTGCGACAGATGTCGAACGTAGAGCTGTTTTAGAAGCTGCTCTTGAAGTAGGAGCGAAAGAAGCATATCTGATTGAGGAGCCAATGGCCGCGGCAATAGGTGCCAATATGCCAATAGGTGAAGCTGCAGGAAATATGGTTGTAGACATCGGCGGCGGAACAACAGACATCGCCATAGTCTCTTTAGGCGGATTAGTTGTTTATGAATCACTACGCGTCGGAGGAGACAAGTTTGACGAATCTATCCTAAGATACATGCGCAAACAGCATAACTTGGCTATCGGAGAACAGACAACAGAAGAAATAAAAAAACAAATTGGTTCATGCGACATAGAAAGAGCTGCTGCCGATATGACAATGGCTATAAGAGGTAGAGACTTAATTCAGGGCCTTCCCAGACAGATAACGGTGAGCAGCATGGATATAGCTCGTGCGGTTGAAGAGCCTACAAACGCAATAATTGCGGCAATAAAAAGAGTCTTGGAGAGAACACCTCCCGAGTTGTCTGCTGATGTCATTGACAGAGGAATAATTCTAACAGGAGGCGGAGCATACTTGCGGGGCCTTGCTGATTTAATTATAAGAGAAACAGAAATAAATGCAGTAGTGGCTGAAGCGGCATCAGAATGTGTAGCCATGGGCACAGGCATCGCTCTTCAGTCTCTTGATAAACTGAAGGAAGCGGGAGTTGTTTACTCGGCAACACGTAGAGGTTACGGCAAGAGATAATTATATCTAATTTTATATAAAAATTGAGTTATAATTTAAAAATAAGGATAAATAGTTAAATATGACAAAGAAAACAAACGGACCGAAGAATAAATTTTGGTGGAGTGAAACAGGAATCAACTTTGAATGTATAGAATGTGGAAAATGTTGTGGCGGAGAACCCGGTTTTATCTGGGTCAACGATAAAGAGGTAAAGCTTATTTCAGAATTTCTTGCTATAAACGAAGACGAGTTTAGAAAAACATACTTAATAAAAGTCATGGGTAAATACAGTATCAAAGAACAAGAAAATTATGACTGTATTTTTCTCGATGAAAAATCAAGAAAATGTAAAATATATAAAGTTCGTCCGAGACAGTGCAGTCTTTATCCTTTTTGGGATTCTCTGTTAGAAGATAAAAGACTTTGGAATTACTACTCCGAAAAATGCCCAGGAATGAATAAGGGCAAACATTACTCTGAAGATGTTATAACCGAGATTTATTCAGAACAAAAAGAAGCGGATAAAGTATAACGTAAATGCTATTTCACCCTTAAGCTGATTGATGTTTTTTGAGATAATAAGATAGAGAAGCAAATGGAGGGCAACGCATGTTTGAGATATTCAAAGAAATAAATTGGACTCTCATAGGCACACTAATATTAGTGGGTGCTTTGGTTGCTTGGGCCGGAGACTTTGTCGGAATGCATCTCGGGAAAAAACGCATCACATTTTTCAACCTTCGTCCAAGGCATACATCGAGAATAATTACAGTCATCACTGGAATCGGCATTTCTATCTTTTCATTATTTGCAATCAGCACCGCTTCAGACACTGTACGAACCGCTCTTTTCAGCATGAACTACGTCAGAAATCAAGTAACGACCTTAACAGCTGAACTGCAAAGCAATAGGTCAACTTTAGAGAAAATGGAGCTGGAGCTTTTTACAAATAAAGGAGACCTTCAGGAAAAACAAAAAGAGTTGCAGGAAATTTCAAAAAATTTATCAAAGAAGACAAAGGATCTGGCTGAAACCGTCTCAAAAATTCATGATATGGAAACCCAGATGTCAAAAGCAAAGGCAGAACAAACTACTCTGATAAAAGCGAATACAGCTTTAGCGGAAGAAAGCAAGAATCTTGAAATTTCAGTACAATCACTAAAAAGAGAGTCTGAAGAGCTAAGAGGAAACATTCAACGCTTAAGAGAGGGGAGAATTGCTACTATAACCGGAGAAATATTGGCTCAGAGGGCTGTCACTTTAAAAGGCGGAACTGTAATTGAAATCGATTCAGTTTTTGAGAGGCTTACCGATGAGGCAACCACGCTTTTGGCATATCGCTTCGGCAAGAAAAAAGAAGAAGTTTTAGCACCTATTTTAGATGAAGGCACAAAGGATGCCGTGAGAAAAAAATTAGTCAATACAAATGAACGTTGGGTTATTCGTATGACAGCTATGACAAATGCAGTTGAAGGTGAACATGTACGTGCACGAGTAGATTCTTACAAGACTAAATTAGTTTATGAAGCAAACCAAATACTTGTTGAGAAAAAAATAAAACCCCAAATAACAAGACCTGAACTTGAAGAGCTTATATTCAATGCACTAAAAGAATTAAACAGTAAAGCAGTAAAAGACGGGTTGCTAAGAGATCCTCTTACTGGAAATGTAGGTAGTGTTGATACATCTGAAATTATGACAATTTTAATAGAGGCGGTCGGAAGCGACCAGGAAAAGAAACTAAAAATAAGAGCCGCAAATAATATTTATACAGAAGGTCCTGTTAAAATAACAGTGGCTCTTCACTAATAGGAGATAAAAGATGCTTATAGTAGGCTGTCAAAAATGTGGTGAAATGAAAGTCATAGCAGGGGGACCTGATTTGTCCGGCACGACGAGAGTAATGTGGACTTGTAGCCATTGTGGAGCAGGACAACTTTTAGAATTGGCGTTGCCAAAAGACGCTCGTCGTGGCGATCTGAGAGCTGTTATAAAAGGTTTTGCCTTGAACAAATCGCATTCGCAATTCAACGGCAATAACATATTATCCCAGGATCAGAAACCTTCTGTTACAACAAACGACGATTAATAATCCACAACCGTACAAAAAAACAGAAAAATATCACTGATAATTTAATAAAACAGAAATAAAAAACGGCATCCTTCATAAGAGAGGGATGCCGTTTTTCTCAACATGCTATTTAATCATTTTACTTATTAAATCTGTAAACTCTTTCCCATTTGCAACTGGTTCTCCATCAGCAATTGAGGCAAGTGCGAGAAATATTTCTCCCCAATCTTTCATATTAGAATCATCCTTCTCTGAATCTTCGACAGCTTGTTTCACTAAAGGATGATTGGGATTGAGTTCCAGAATACGTTTTTCCTCCGGAACTTCCTGTCCCATGGATTTGAAAAAGTTTCTCATGTGCGGTGAAATAGCTTCTCCCTTTTGTACGTAACAGGCAGGAGAATCTACCAGTCTGGTAGAAAGCTTTACATCTTCAACTGTGTCAGTTAGAGCCTTCTTTATTTTATCCACGAAACCGCTCTTCTCTATTTTTTCTTTTCCTTTGTTTTCTTCTTCCGTATTGCTGTCCGGTAAATCTACATCCTCTGCTGCTATTGAGACAAAGTCATAATCTTTAAACTTAGGCATGTTGTTTACCCATACCTCATCAACTGTATCTCCAAGCAATAAAACTTCTATCCCTCTCGCTTTTAATGCCTCTAATTTAGGCGATTTAGCTAACTGTTCTGATGTTGCACCGGTAATGTAGTAAATCTTTTTCTGTTCTTTTTGCATATTAGAGACATAGTTCTCTAAAGTTGTTTGCCCACCCTTTGAACTGTCAAAAAGACAAAGTTCCATGATGATTTCTTTGTTTTTGAAATCGGAAATAATACCCTCTTTCAAAACTACGCCAAAGTTTTTCCAGAACTTATCGTATTTCTCAGCATCTTCCGTCTTCATCTTTTTAAGAGCATCCAGTATTTTGTGAGTAAGGCTCTTTTTGATCACAGCAGTTGTTCTGTCCTGCTGTAATATCTCTCGAGAAACGTTGAGAGAAAGGTTTTCTGAGTCAACAACACCTTTAACGAAGCGCAAATACTCCGGCATAAGATCTTTACAATCGCTCATGATAAAAACTCTGCGGATGTACAGCTGAATGCCATGTTTTGAATTTTGGAAAAACAAATCCATGGGCGGACGTGAAGGGATATAAAGAAGAGCATTAAACTCTGTCACACCCTCAGCTTTGTACTGAATACGCTCAAGAGGCTCATCCCAATCATGAGTGATATGACGATAGAACTCTTTATACTCATCTTCTGTCACATCATCTTTCGAGCGAGTCCATAATGCTTGCATTGAATTTAAAGGTTCTTCTTTCTCGTCCTTTTCCTTTTTTTCAGAAACATCTTTTAAATAAATGGGGTAGGAGACAAAGTCGGAGTATTGCTTAACAATTCCCTGTATAGTCCATTTGGAAAGATAATCCTTCTCCTCAGCCTCCTTATCTTCTCCCATTTTTTTAACATGTAAAGTGATAGTGGTTCCGTTAGATTCGCGATTGCCATCTGCAATAGTGTAGCTTCCGTCTCCTTCAGACTCCCAAATATAAGTTTTTTCTTCTCCCGCTTTGCGAGTCTCGACAGTAACTTTGTCTGCTACCATAAAACTTGAATAAAATCCTACTCCAAATTGACCTATCAAATCGCTACTTGAGTCAGATTTTGCTTTCTGGATTACTTCCATAAACTCCTTAGTTCCGCTTCGTGCAATGGTTCCAAGATATGACATTAAGTCTTCTTTCGTCATGCCTATCCCATTGTCTGAAACAGACAAGATGTTTTTTTCTTTATCTATTGCTATATCTATTCTTCCGTCCTTCGCCATATCAGAAAGCTCCTGATTGCTTAAACTTTCTATTCTAAGCTTGTCCAATGCATCTGATGCATTGGAAATTAACTCTCTAAGAAAAATATCGGGGTTGGAGTAGACAGAATGTATCATCAACTCCAGAACTTGTTTTGCTTCGCTTTGAAACTCGTGTTTCTCTACCTTTGTCGCCATTTCATATCCTCCTTATTATTTAAAACAGAATAACTGTACTTTGTGCTTTAAGAATTGTTCTTTTATTTATCAGCTTTTGGCAGCTCAACAAGGAGAGAAATGTCATTGCCATGGTTCTCTACTTTAATAGTAGACCCCTCAGCGACTTCTCCTCCTATAATCATTCGAGCTATTTTTGACTCGAGATGTTTCTGTAAGTATCTTTTCAACGGCCTTGCCCCGTAAACGGGATCATATCCGTTCTTTGCTATGATAGCCTGTGCTTCCGGAGTTATCTCCAATCCTATATTTCTGTCAGTAAGACGATCCGCTACTTCCTTTATGAGTAGTCCTACTATTTGAGTTATCTCATTCACTTGAAGTGGCTTAAATAATATTATTTCATCCACTCTGTTCAAAAATTCGGGTTTGAAGTTCGCTCTAAGTGCAGCTTCAACATCTTTTTTAGCTTCCTCTGAGATTCTGCCGGTGGTAGAATCTATACCGTTTATTAGAGATTGAGCTCCCAAATTGCTGGTCATAATTATCACGCAATTTTTAAAGTTAACTGTACGTCCCTGACTGTCCGTAATCCTTCCATCATCAAGAAGTTGCAGAAGCACGTTAAAAACATCGGGATGTGCTTTCTCAATTTCATCAAAAAGAACTACGGAATATGGGCGGCTGCGAACAGCCTCTGTAAGCTGCCCTCCCTCTTCATATCCGACATAGCCTGGAGGCGCTCCTATAAGTCTGGAGACAGAGTGTTTTTCCATGTATTCAGACATATCTATGCGAATAATATTTTCTTCAGAATCAAAGAGGGTTTCGGCCAGAGCCTTTGCAAGCTCTGTCTTTCCGACCCCCGTTGGCCCAAGGAAAATGAAAGAGCCTATCGGTCGTTTGGGATCCTTTATTCCAGCTCTTGCTCTTAAAATAGCATCTGAAACAAGTTCTACCGCTTCACTTTGGCCGATAACTCTCTTATGCAAAATCTCATCAAGGTGAATAAGTTTCTCACGCTCTCCTTCGACAAGTTTTGTAACTGGGATGCCAGTCCATTTAGCCACTATTTTTGCAATCTCTTCTTCAGTTACCTCTTCACGAAGCAGCTTATTAGTTTTTGTCTCAGCTGCTAATTTATCTTCCTCTTCCTTAAGCTTTTTCTCAAGCTCAGGAAGTGTACCATGTCTGAGCTGAGCCGCGTTATTTAGGTCATATTCACGTTCTGCTTTATCAATTTTATGATGTACATTTTCAATTTCTTCTCTAAGCGATCTGACCTTTTTAATGTTTTCTTTTTCTGCCTCGTACTGGGCTCTGAGAGCATTTGCTTTTTCTTTTAGATCGGCCAGCTCTTTCTGCAGAGCATCAAGCCTCTCTTTACTTGCCTTATCTTTTTCGTTTTTAAGAGCCTGTTCTTCTATTTCAAGCTGCATTAAACGTCTGGAGACATCATCCAACTCAGCTGGCATAGAATCTATGTCCGTTCTTATCATTGCAGAAGCCTCATCCACAAGATCTATTGCTTTATCGGGGAGGAATCGGTCTGTTATATATCGATTTGAAAGTACAGCAGCTGCAACCAAGGCGTTATCCTGTATCCTCACTCCATGATGGAGCTGGAATCTCTCTTTGATTCCGCGCAAAATTGAAATTGTATCTTCCACATCAGGCGCTTCAACAAGAACCGGCTGGAAACGGCGCTCAAGTGCAGCATCCTTTTCAATATAATTTCTGTATTCTTCTAATGTTGTAGCTCCTATACAGTGCAATTCGCCTCTGGCAAGCATCGGTTTAAGCATATTTCCTGCATCAAGAGCTCCCTCTGTTTTTCCGGCTCCGACGATAGTATGTAGCTCATCAATAAAAAGTATAATTCGTCCTTCGCTCTTCTTAACTTCATTTAAGACTGCTTTTAAACGCTCTTCAAATTCTCCACGGAATTTAGCTCCCGCAATAAGAGAGCCCATGTCTAAAGCAAAAATAGAACGATCTTTTAACCCTTCCGGAACATCTCCTCGCAAAATGCGCAGAGCTAGTCCCTCTACAATCGCAGTTTTACCAACGCCAGGCTCTCCAATGAGAACTGGATTATTCTTTGTTTTTCTGCTTAGAATTCTTATAACACGTCGAATCTCTTCATCCCGTCCTATAACGGGATCCAACTTATTCTCTCTCGCTGCTCTCACCAGATCTCGTCCATACTTCTCTAAAACGTCATAAGTGTCCTCCGGATTATCGCTTGTGACACGCTGATTTCCCCGTACCTCAGAAAGAGTTTTTAGAAAATTGTCCTGTGTCAATCCAAAAGTAGCGAAGATCGAAAAAGATGGATTTTTAGGGCCTTCAGATAAAATCGCCAAAAGTAAATGCTCTACCGAGATGTACTCATCTTTAAGCATCTTTGCTTCATCTTCCGCTTTTGCCAACACTTGAGAAAGATTTTGCGACACATAAATTTTTCCCACTTCTTGACCACTTCCGGAGACTCTGGGTTTCTTATCAAGTTCACTTTCAATGGCTTTAAGAAGATTGTTTACCGGAACTCCTATTTTATTTAGTAAGTTTGGGATAAGTCCATTCTCCTGCGATATCAAAGCAAGTGAAAGGTGCTCCGTGTTAACTTCTTGATGCCCACGTCTTATAGCAATGTTCTGAGCCTCATAGAAAGCTTCCTGAGACTTTTGAGTTAATTTGTTTATATCCATAATTATTCCCCCCCCTTAACAAAAAGGTCTAACCAATATTGACTTCATGTTTCTATTATAATGGTCAAAATAAATCAGACAATATTAATGAAGGATAATTAAAGCTAAAATACGCTAATTATTTCTTTTTTCCTGAGGTAAACTACGATATTCTTTTAATAACGACAATATTCGTTTAATTAAATGAACAGTAAGATCTAGTTGAAAGTTTTCTTAAAAAATATATAAAATTAAGCATAAAAAACATCTTTTTACAGTAAAAAACAAAGAAAGGCTTGACAAGCTAGAAATATGAGTTTAAAGTTACCCTGTCGAACAATATGTTCGATTATAATATTTCTGCTGGGAGGCAACACATTGAAAAGCAACGGAACAGTAAAATGGTTTAACGCAACTAAGGGTTATGGATTTATCACGACAGATGAAGGAAGCGACGTATTCGTTCACTTCAGCGCAATCCAGGGCGACGGGTTTAAGACCCTTGACGAAGGCCAGAAGGTTTCATTTGAAATCACAGATGGCAGCAAAGGCCCACAGGCGGCTGACGTAGAGAAGATATAGCAAGAGGTATTTCTTTATATAAAGAAATCGACTATTAAAAGAGAAGAGCGACTTTTCGCTCTTCTCTTATTTTTGTATTGTGTTATATTCCAACCGGCATAATTTTAAAAAATATAATTAACGTTTTACCTCTTGCATAAATGTGGTGCTTTCGTCTATCGTAAGCCTGTATAAAAAATAAACCCAACTATCCCCAAAAACATAAAATTAGGAGGCTCATTATGTCCCTTATTAATGATAAAAAATTGCAAGTTGAAAAATTACGTCGCAAAGCAGATTTAAATGCTTTGGGATTTAGAACCACAAAAAGCTTAGAAAAGCTAAATGGTTTGATCGGCCAGGAACGTGCGGTAAGAGCCGTCGATTTTGGCCTTTCAGTACAAAGCAAAGGCTATAACATATTCATGGTGGGAGAACCCGGCAGCGGCAGAACTTCCTATGCGAAAAAGACTCTGGAAAACATAGCCGCCACGATGCCTGCCCCCGATGACTGGGTCTATGTTTATAATTTCGACGACTCAGGAGTGCCACTTGCCATTAGCTTGCCAGCAGGCAAAGGGAAGGAACTTTCAAAAGACGCAGAGAATGCTATCGAAGATTTAAAGACAACACTTTCAAAGGCATTTGACAATACAGAATACGAAGACAACAAGGCGCATCTTGTAAAGAGCTTTCAAGAAGTCGTAAATAAATTAATGGAAGATTTGCGCAAGTGGGCGGAAGAAAAGAAATTTGCCATTAAGAGAACGCCCCAAGGTTTTGTAAACTTGCCAATGATTATGGCTCTGCCTTTGGAAGAGCAGTTGCCTGAGCCACAGGATAAGGGAGTAGAACAAGAGAGCAAAAAAAATACGAAGAAAAAGAAACCTAAACCGATTCTTCGTGAAATGCAGCAGGAAGAATTCGAAAAGTTAAGCAAAAAGGAGCAAGACTCGCTCCAAAAGGTATCAGAAGAGATCTCACAGAAGACGCTGATAACTTTGCGCCTTATACGTGAACGAGAAAAAGATTTAAAAGAGAGAATAAAAGAGTTAGAAGGGCAGATTTGTCGCAACGCAATTGAGCCTATCCTGTCTGAATTCAACACAAAATATACTCCAAACAAAAGACTGGAAGATTGGTTGAAGTCTTTGACCGAGGACATAGTAAGCAATTTTAGTATGTTCCTAGCTGCGGAAAGAGATGAGACGACGGAAATTGACTTTTCTCGCTACGAAGTAAATGCATTTGTCTCAAACAATCCAAATGACGGTGCACCGGTCATATTAGAGACAAACCCAATTTATTATAATCTCGTAGGCAAAGTGGATTACGAAAGCCGCCAGGGCAATCTGTATACAGATTTTCGTAGAATTACTCCTGGAGCAATGCACAAGGCAAATGGAGGATTTCTCCTGCTTGATGCAGAGGAGATTCTCTCTCAATTTATGTCTTGGGACGTATTGAAAAGAGTCTTGCGTTATCGAGAGCTCTCCATTGAAAACCTTGGAGAACATCTGGGATATGTGCCTGTTTCATCCCTGCGCCCCGAACCGATTCCCGTAGACATCAAAGTAGTAATTGTGGGAACTCCGTATTTGTACTATTTACTTAATGTCTATGATTCAGAGTTCCAAAAAATATTTAAAATAAAAGCAGATTTTGACACGGAAATGAAGAGAACGCCTGAGTCTGAGAAACAGCTAGCACAGTTTATTTCCGGATTTGTAGCTCATGAGGGCAAACTTAATTTTTCTGTAGGAGCAGTTGGAGAAGTAATCGAGTACTCTTCACGCTTAGTGGAAGATCAAAACAAACTATGTACGCAGTTTAATAAAATAGCGGACATTCTTGTGGAAGCGACGGCATGGGCGAAAGTAGACGGCAAGAAACAAGTTGGATTGACACACGTTCAAAAAGCAATCGAAGACAAACTCTTCCGTTCAAGTTTGCTAGAAGAAAAGATACAGGAGAGTTACACAGATGAAGTCATAAAAATAGAGACAAAGGGATCTGTCGTAGGGCAAATAAACGGCCTTACAGTAATACAGCTTGTTGACTGCAGCTTTGGCGCTCCTGTGAGAATAACTGCCAACGTATTCATGGGACAAGAGGGAATAGTCAATATAGAGAGGGAAGTCGAGATGACCGGCCCCATACATAACAAAGGCTTATTGACCCTTTCCAGCTACTTAGGACGCATGTATGCACATGAACACCCCCTCACAATAGCGGCTCGTATAGCTTTTGAACAGACTTATGGTGGCATAGATGGAGACAGCGCGTCATCTACAGAGCTTTACTGTCTGCTTTCGGCAATAGCAGAAGTGCCCTTAAAACAGGGAATAGCCGTAACTGGATCCGTAGACCAGTTTGGTTCAATACAGCCTATAGGCGGTGTGAATGAAAAAATCGAAGGATTCTACAGATACTGCAAAGTGGCGGGACTCACCAAAGAACAGGGAGTCATAATCCCTCATCAGAATGAACAGCACCTCATGCTCAGCCATGAAGTTGTTCAAGCTGTAAAAAAAGGACAATTCCACATTTGGAGCGTTAAAACAATTGATGAAGGCATAGAAATTCTTACCGGATTAAAAGCAGGTAAGTTGAATAAAGAAGGAAAATATCCGGAAAACAGCATACATTACAAAGTAAAAGCCTCCTTAGAAAACTGGATACTGCGCTCTAGCAAGCATCAGAAAAAAATAAGAGACATAGTTGAGCCTCCTAAGAAAAACAGTGATACAAAAACAGAACAGAAAAAGGAAAGCGACAAAGATTAATGAAAAAACCAAGCAACTTTAAAAAAATACTGGATGCCTTTGAAGAGG
>JAAYFL010000052.1 GCA_012728235.1 Synergistaceae bacterium | reverse complement strand
CTATACAGGAGGTGTATTATGAAAAAAATAATAATGTATTCAAGTCCTAGCTGTCCTCATTGTCACACCGCTAAGGATTTTCTGAAAAAAGAAGGGATTCCCTTTATTGATAAGAATGTTCAAAATCCGGAAATCTAAAAAGAGTATCAAACTCTAGGCGTGCAAGGTGTCACTACTTTTCTTATTGATGGAGAAGTAATCGTAGGATTTAATCCTACTCAACTTCTTTCAAAATTAGATTTTATACTTCCCAAGTGCCCTTCTTGTGGTAAGAAAATGATTGTTCCCAAGGGTAAGGGCAAGATTCGAGTCAGTTGCCCCAGTTGCAAAACAAAATTTGAAATGCAAAGTTAGGAGTTTATGTGAATTATACCAGTGAGAGAGAAAGAAGAATGGCCACTGAATCCATTCCTCGTCTCTTTTTTAGTTTTAGTCTGCCAGCCATTACAGGAATGATGGTTCAAGCCCTCTATAATATAGTGGACCGCTTTTTTATAGGCCAAATTCCCATCACGGGCAGGATTGCCATTGGCGGAATTGGGGTATCCTTGCCCATTACCTTTATTCTAATGGGTTTTACCATGCTCTTTGGAATTGGTGGCGGAGCGAACATCTCAATATTTTTAGGGAAGAAAGATCAACCTATGGCGAGAAAGATTCTTGCCAACGCCCTAATGATGCTTTTTTTAAGTGCTCTTGTTCTAAACGGCTTTTTGCTTTTGAATCTAGAAAAAGTTCTTCTTGTGTTCGGTGCCACAGCAGAAAATCTACCCTATGCCAGTAGTTATTTGCGCATTATCCTAATTGGGAATTATTGGAATACCTTTGGATTTGCCTTTAACCATCTGATTCGCGCTGAGGGCAATCCGAAATTTGTAATGTACAGTATGCTTCTAGGAGCAATTACCAATATTATCTTAGACCCGATTTTTATCTTTACTTTTAAAATGGGCATAGAAGGGGCAGCCTATGCCACCATCATTGCTCAGTTTTTAAGTTTTAGCCGTGGGCTTAGCTACTATCTTCGTGGTAATAATCTTATTAAATTAAACAAGAAAGATTTTCGATTGGACTTAAAAGTGATTTCCCTGATCGTGGCCATAGGGGTTTCTCCTTTTTTTATTCAAATAGCCGGCAGTGTAGTAGGAGCTCTTCTCAATAACAGTCTTCGAATTTATGGAGGTGCCTTGGCTCAGGGAGCCTAGGCCATTATTAACTCCATTGCTATGCTCTTTTTTATGCCGATTTTTGGAATGAATCAAGGGATGCAACCCATAGTAGGCTTTAATTATGGAGCGGGGAATTTCAAAAGAGTCAAAGAGACGGTAAGAGTTGCTATTTTATCGGCAACGGCATTAATGAGTGCCGGATGGGTTATTGTTCAGTTCTTTCCTCATATCCTGGTAGGTGCTATGACACCGGATGCAGAACTTTTTGAAATTACCGTTAAGGGTCTTCGTGTATTCTTGTCCATGATGTTTATTGCAGGTTTTCAAATTATCAGTTCTAATTTTTTCCAATCCATTGGAAAGGCAAGAATAAGTTTCGTGCTTTCTCTATCGCGGCAAGTCTTTCTACTTGCCCCTCTTGTCTATTTCCTTCCAAGATTTTTTGGACTCCAAGGGGTCTGGTATGCTCAACCCATAGCCGATGGTCTTTCTTCTGTTATTACACTGATTTTTCTGGTCAAGGAATTTAAGCACCTTGAGGAGGCTCATTGTGCAATGAATCCCCTAGAGGAAGGCTGCGCAGAGACAATGGTAGCCCTTAATATCCTTAAAAGCCAAGAAAAGTTATAAATTAACCTATGGGTTTCTGATTATATGGTTTTATTATTTTCATGAATGGTTAGAGATAGGGGAAGGATTTTATCCTTCCTCTTATTTCTTTATGGAGGCACTTTAAGTAGAGTAGTAAATATATGAATCCCTCATGACGAATAGAAACTTCTAAGCCAAATAGAACTATTCTTAGAGATAAGTATGCTATCATAAAAGGGTGCATTGCACTTTTTTTTGAAATGAGGTTATATATGGTAAGCAAAAAACCTTCACCCGATGAAAGACTCCATTCCATTCATCGCAAAGAAGTGATAAGAATAGCTTGGCCGGTGCTTCTTGAACTTATCTTAGCAAGTTTATTTAGTATGGTGGATATGATGATGCTGGGCAATGTAGCCAGCAAACTGATAGCCAATCAATCAGTGGCGGCCGTAGGAATTGTCAATCAACCCCTTTTTATCGGAATTTCTTTGGTTCAATCGGTGAATGTGGGATGTACAGCTCTGGTGGCACGGCATATTGGCTCAGGGGAAGAAGACAAAATAGAAGATACATTACAGCATGTGCTTCTGATCAGTTTTCTTGGTCTTGCCCTTCCCTATTTCTTTATAGTACAGATCTTTAGAGATCCTCTTATGACCTTTCTTGGTGCAGAACCGGCAGTTCTTGCCATCGGAGGCGATTATTTTAGAATACTTATAAGTGGCTTTTTATTCCAGTCTTTAAATTTTTCTCTTACAGCAGCCCTTAGGGG
>JAAYFL010000051.1 GCA_012728235.1 Synergistaceae bacterium | reverse complement strand
TGGTAACAGGATATATTGGTTTTGACCCCAGTGCTGACAGCCTTCATGTCGGCAATTTAGTTGCGATTATGGGGTTAGCCTGGTTACAACGCCTTGGACACAAGCCTATAGCCATAGCGGGAGGCGGCACGGGCAGAATAGGCGATCCTTCCGGAAAAAGCAGCGAGAGAAATCTTCTGAGTGAAGAAACAATAAACCATAACGTCTCCTGTATAGAGAAACAGCTTAGACATTTTCTCAATTTCGATTGTGGAAAAAATAGTGCTATGTTGCTCAATAATAATGATTGGTTAAAAAAAGAGCTGTTTATCGAGTTTCTTAGAGATACCGGGAAATACTTCTCCGTTAGCTTCCTTGTAAACAGAGAGTATGTTCGGAGCAGAGTTTTCGATGCCGATAAATCAATAACTTATACGGAGCTCTCCTACATACTTCTTCAGGCTTTTGATTTTAATCATCTCTATAATGAATATGGTTGTACTCTTCAGATGGGAGGAAATGACCAACAGGTCAACATCCTCGCAGGAATGGATCTCGCACGCAAGAAATCAGGGGGACAGTGCTACGGAATGACCTTTCCTCTTCTTTTAAACTCACATGGTGAGAAATTTGGTAAATCTGAAAGCGGAGCCGTATATCTTTCTGAAGACAAAACAAGCATTTATAAGTTTTATCAATTTTGGGTTAACGTAGACGACAATGACCTTGAAAAACTGTATAAACTTTTCACATTCAGAGAAATTAGCGAAATAAATGATTTGCTGAATGAACATTCAAAGCATCCTCATTTACGTGAAGCACAGAAATCTTTGGCGTGGGAAATGACCTGCCGAGTACATGGAGAAGAAGCAGCCAAAAGAGTGCGAGATGCTAGCGCAGTCTTATTTGGAGAAATTGATATAAGAGATGTTGATAAAGAGCTTCTTGATACTCTTTCTGCAGAAATTCCCTTTGTTGAAACTTCCGAAGAAATAAATAAAAATTTGACAGACATTCTCGTCCTTTCTGCTGCGTGTTCATCTAAAGGAGAAGCCAAACGGAAAATTAAAGAGGGCGGCGTATATCTAAACGGAATTAAAATAATGGAAGAAGGAAAACAGCTTTCATCAACAGATCTCCTTGACGGTGGCTATATACAGATTAGAGTCGGGAAAAAAGATTTTCGTTTAGTAAAATTTATAAATAAAAGTTAAATATATATTAAGGAGAGGCAATATGAATAAAAAAGTAATAATAGCGGTCGCAGCCGCAATATTTTTATTAGGAGTGATTCATTTGGCGACATCAGAAGAAAAGAATACAGTAACGAATCAAATTGCAACATTTGAAACATCCATGGGTACTTTTGAGATTGAACTCAACAACGATCTAGCTCCCAAAACAGTAGAAAACTTCACTAATCTAGTGAAAAAAGGGTTTTATGACGGACTTATATTCCATCGTGTCATCGATGAATTTATGATTCAAGGCGGATGTCCCGATGGAACAGGAATGGGTGGACCAGGCTACACTATACAGGATGAGTTTGATAAAAAATTAGTACACGGAAAACCAGGGATACTCTCCATGGCAAATGCCGGTCCAAATACAGGCGGCTCACAATTTTTTATTACTCTTGTTCCATGCGAATGGCTAGATGGAAAACATGCCGTATTCGGGCACGTTATCTCAGGCATGGAAGTAGTAGAATCAATAGGCAAGGTTCCAACAGACTCGATGGATCGTCCTACCAAAAAAGTTGAAATCAAAAAAATAACAATAAAATAATAGTTTTTTCTAAAGCATGCTCTCATAGAAATGAGAGCATGCTTATTTTTATTACTAAGTTTCAGGCTGCTTTATTCTCGGAATTATAAAAAATCAATTAAATAAG
>JAAYFL010000050.1 GCA_012728235.1 Synergistaceae bacterium | reverse complement strand
CTCCATAAATTTACGTAGGGCCGAAAGTCTTTCGGGGATTTCATTTTTTTTCATGATGATTTCTTTATTTGTTTATACACAAAGATACAAAAAATGTGGAAAGGGGAGGGGTTGTTTTAATGGAAAATTGAAAATTGAGAATTGAGAATTTCTGTGATTTGGAATAATGTCAGCATCTTGGATTGCTTTATTGCTGAATTAATTAACGATAAACATTAATTAATTGTTGCGTATCATTGTATTTATGCTTTACTTTGTTTTAAACTTTTAATAAATATCGACATGAAAAATTTAAGACTAGTTCCAGTAGGCTTTTACGCTGCTTTTATGGGATTCCTTATTGCACTACTTATTAAAAATGGGGGCTTTAATATAGTGGCTGTTGTTGCTATACTCATCTTAGCTGTTTTTATATTTAATTTTATTATTAGAACAAAACTCTCTTTTAAGAAATACTTTACAAGTAAACATAACCTATTTACAACAAAAGTATACTCCGAACACTCTTATGGCGGTGTTCCCAAAGAGATAATGTATGAGAAGATGATTGAAGTGTTTGGTAACTCTCGTTTTAGGTTAGTTGATAGTGATAAAGAGAAACTAGAAATATTGGCTACTGCAAAAACCACATTTTATTCTTGGGGTGAAAATTTATATATTAGTTTTGAAAGTAGAGGAGATGAAACGATAATGAAACTCAAATCTACAACTGTATTTCAAATATTTGATTGGGGGAAAAATGAAGAGAACTTAGATAATTTATTAGCTGAATTGGATGACTTATTAATTATTTAAACGTTTTTATCTATGTCTATTATTGTAAATCTTGATGTAATGTTAGCCAAAAGGAAGATGATGTTGAAGGAGCTATCCGAGCAGGTTGGTGTATCAACAGTAAATCTATCAATATTGAAACAAGGGAAAGGCAAGGCAATTCGGTTTTCTACCTTAGAGGCAATTTGTAAAGCTTTAGATTGTCAACCTGGCGATATATTGGAATATGTGGAGGGGGAGAGTGGCGACTGATACGCCTTCTGGGGAGGGGCAGCTCCTGCTGCGCCTTTTCTTTTTGCATGACAAAGAGCTCTTCACTCAATTTCGCCACAGAGTTTTTTATCTCTAGCAGCACAAGAGAAAATATTTCCTGTGAATTTATGTGCTGTACTATCTTTGTTTAACTTCGCCTTATTAGGATTTTCCATTATATAATTTACAACATTCTCAAAATGATTTTCATCCCTAATAAATCTATCCCAATATTCACTTCTCCAAAAGTGTTTTGCATCCTCTTCAATTCTTAAGCCATACTTTTTATTATTAGCTAAAGCCCATCTCCCCGTATATGATTTCCATCCTTGCACAATTTTGCTCAAGTCATGTTCTGTTTCAATTAAAACATGTACATGATTGGGCATAATGCTCCATGCAATCAAATTATATCTATCTCCATTGTAATATTGAAATGCGTTCCATACCACTTGTGCCATCTCTGGATTGGATAATGCGCAAGACCCCATTCCTTTGTCTAGCCATTTTTCCACTTCTATTCTTTTTTTAATTTCTCGTTTAGTAGATGGTGTGTTTTTGAGCTCATCTTCAATATTTCTGAGTACACTTTGTGGTAAACTATCAGCCAGTCTATAGGTGATAGATTGAATAAGGTTTTTACTTTTGCGGTGGAGAAGGTTTCCTCCTATATTCCATTCCTCGGAAAAGCCAAAGTGTGAGGTGAAAAAAGCTTTAAAATACTCTTTTGCTTTCTGGGGAGGGGCAGCTCCTGCTGCACCTATTTCTTTTGCGCGGAGCGGGAGCTCCTCGCCCCCAGCCAGATTCTCATTGTGTTTCTTCATCCTGCAATCCATTATGAAACCAAGTTATAGTGGTTTTATCTGATTGTCATTATTCCCTTTCCTTTTCTTTAAACAAGATGCTTCGCTCCCAACAGATGTTCTCAATTGAGCTAAATCAACTACTTTATTAGACGTATCTTTTCTATCCAAATATCTTCTCTCGGACGATCGGCCCTATTGGTTCTCGCTTTTGCTATTTTATCAACTACATCCATCCCTGTCAACACTTCGCCAAAAACTGTGTAGTTGCCATCAAGG
>JAAYFL010000049.1 GCA_012728235.1 Synergistaceae bacterium | reverse complement strand
TTATGGTGGCCGAAGGGACTGTTAGCGAGATAACTACGCGAGAAAAAGTTCTTGGAGAAATAAGCCAACTTGATTCAGATTGTCGCTGCCGTCAGAGTTGTAACAAAGGGGGAAGAGCAATTGCTGAATGCGATAGATAAAAAATTATTGCTTGAAGTTGCAGATTTGCATGATATGCCAAAAGGAGCATTCAATATTTGAAAAAATGGCGAAGGTGTTGAACGTCATACAACTGCTAATATTGATATTGTAACGAAAAAAGACAAACCAGGTATTGACGTAATTATAAAAGCTGGAACAAAAGGAGAAAGTGTCCATATTCCCGTTATCGTATCGGAGAGTTTGGAGGACGTCGTTTACAACACCTTTGAAATAGGCGAAAACTCTGACGTCGTCATCGTTGCTGGCTGTGGAATTCATAATTCAAGTGATAAAAAAGCTCAGCATGATGGCGTGCACGAATTTTTTGTGCGAAAAGGTGCCAAAATGAAGTATATAGAAAAGCATTACGGCGAGGGTGACGGCACTGGAGTTAGAATTCTAAATCCAAAAACCATTATAGAAGTTGAAGAAAATGGAGTCGTTGAACTTGAAATGGATCAAATTAGAGGTATAGATAATACGATAAGAGATACCGTAGTTAACTTGCATAAAAACGCACATTTAATTGTGAAAGAAAGACTGCTTACATATTTGAATCAGACAGCAGAATCTAATGCTACTGTAAATTTACTTGACGAGGATGCATCAGCTCAAATTATATCTAGATCAGTAGCACAGAATGATTCTAAACAGGTTTTCCATTTGAATATGCGTGGCTACGCCAAGTGCCGTGGTCATATCCAGTGTGATTCAATTATCATGGATAATGCACAGGTGTCGTCTATTCCCGAAATCACCGCTTTCAATTCAGAAGCTGAATTAATTCACGAGGCTGCTATTGGAAAAATAGCATCCGAACAGATGACGAAACTGATGTCACTCGGAATGACAGAAACGGAAGCGGAAGCAACAATTCTAAAAGGATTCTTAAAATAACAGCGCAAATCCCGATGGTCGAGAAGTTGCTGTTTAAATAACAAAGTGACGAAGGTGTTTTTGAGACGAAAGAATGCAAAAAATCTTTTTCGATAGCACAACGAGTATAATAAGCGAAGAAGTCTTCGCTCTGTATAATAAAATTCAAGGCTGCGGAGAGCTCTTCTCTGCAGCCTTTTTTGTGACAGAATGGTGAGGTTTGATGAGCAAAACAAAGAAAAAGAGTATAGAGGAAATATTTTCACTGTCGGGAAAGAGAATTCTCGGCATCAATCCGCCTGTGCATGACTTCTCTTTCTTTGATCTTTGGTCCAAGCCTGTTGGACTGTTATACCTTCTTGAAAAAATGAGACATAACAACAATGATATCGCGTTCCTTGACTGCATACATGAGGGAGCTATCGCACAAAAGACTTTTGGAAGAGAAAAAATCTATTCAGAAGAGATAGTAAAGCCAGCAGTTTACAGTGGAATAAAAAGAAGATATCACCGCTTTGGGTTAAGTAGAGATTCCATAGTTGAAAAGCTTTTGTCAATCGAAAAGCCGGATGTTATATTTTTAACCTCTGTAATGACATACTGGTACGGTGGAGTAAAAGAGACAATCGATTTGCTACATCAAACACTCAAGGACGTTCCGGTTGTGCTTGGTGGCGTTTATGCACGTCTATGTCCTGAGCATGCTTCAACTCTAGGGGCAGATTATATTATTACAGATAATTGGCAACCTGACGTTCCGTATCCAGCGATGGATCTCTACGAAAAAATTCCTTACGGAGTGACCATGACTTCATTTGGCTGTCCGATGTCATGCGAATATTGCGCATCACGTATACTTTGGCCGAAATATCATAGGCGTTCCATTGCTGAAGTCCTTACGGAGATAGATTATCAAAAACGCCTTGGCGCAGTCGATTTTGCTTTTTATGATGATGCTCTGCTTATAGACAAAGAAAAATACACATATCCTCTTGTCGAAGAGTTAACTCGTCGTTATGACGGAACACTGCGACTACATACGCCAAATGGCCTGCACGTGAGAGAGATTGACAGCGAGTGTGCGGAAATATTAAAGAAATCAGGATTTGTAACGATAAGATTGTCGCTTGAAAGCATTGATCCTGACATTGTAAAAACAAGTTGCGGGAAGGTGGCGCGAAATGAATATGCCACAGCAATTATTAATTTGTTGAAAGCTGGATATAGCACGGAGGATTGTGAGACTTATATACTTTTAGGACTACCTGGACAGAGCATAGAATCGGTTAAAGATACTATTAAGTTTGTTCGTGATTGTGGAGGAAAACCGAAACTTGCAGAGTTTTCTCCAATTCCGGGGACACCTTCTTTTGCACAGGTATTGAAAAAAATACCGAATCTTGCGACAGAGCCATTGCTTCAAAATAATTCTGTCTATTCGTCATGGATTTCAGGTGATATAAGCCCGAAAGCATTACAAGAGCTTAAGGATTTAGCTCGCGGATAAACATTTCGCGTATCAAATGACGAAAATAACATTAATGAATTCGACAGTGATAAAATAGTGTTAATTAAATGATACGTATTTTTATAAAGAGGTGTTAAAAATGACTCTTAAAAAACTTATGGCGATATTGATTTTGATAAGCGTAATTTTTTGTGCAGTACCTTCTTCAGCAAGCTCAACAACACCGATGAAATATGACAGTAGCGTCGAATCGTTTCTTAGCGTAATGACGTCTTGGGGCACATTTTTGGCTCGAGTAACAGGTTCTTATACTGTTCTTGAGCAGCTGTTTAATTTTTCTAAGTTTACTCAAGCGTTTAACAATCTCATAGAACAAGAAGTGCTTTCGCCTGCAGGGTTTCTGAAATACATCCTTCGTCAAATGGGTATAGATGTTTTTACTAATCCATACGAGCGAAAAAAGAAAATTCTTCCGGAGGGAACTTTTTCTATATGATTGCTTATGTTTACATACTGCGTTGTTCGGATGATACGTTATACACAGGTTGGACATATGACATAGATAAGCGTATTGCTGCACATAATAATGGTTCAGGC